>JBCBZF010001056.1:0-2522 GCA_039815525.1 Bacteroidota bacterium
CCAGTGGTTGCTGGCGTAACAGCATTGGTGATGTCCTATTTTCCCGAACTGACACCGGAAGAAGTCCGGGAAGCGGTCCTCAGCTCTGCGACCAGTCTCGCGGAAGTATCAGTCAATGTTCCATCGGAAGATCCAAGTGCGCCTGCCAAGGTGGTACCTTTTGCGGATCTCAGTGTAACTGGCGGTGTGGTCAATGCGCTGCGGACCGCTTCCCGGACTTCTTCCGGTGTCAGTTCGGGAAAATAGGACATCACCAATGCTGTTACGCCAGCAACCACTGGACTGGCCATAGAAGTGCCGTCATTTTCACCATAAGTGCTTTTGGGCAGGGTGGAACTGACATCTACACCAGGTGCAAAAATGTCCACGCTTATTTTTCCATAGTTGGAGAAAGTTGCAGGCAGGCTCGCGTCTTTCTTCGCATCATTGGCACCGACATTGATCCAATGAGGATTTTCTCCTTTGCCAAAATCTTCGTTGGGGAAGTTATCGACTTCGTCATTGTTTTCGGCATCGTTGCCAGAACCGTGGACCATCAGCACACGATTGGCGCTGGCATAGGCAATGGCGTCATCCACGATGGATTCCATCGGAGAATATGGCTTGCCAAAACTCATGTTGATGATCTGTGCCCCATTGTTGACCGCATAGCGAATGGCATTGGCAACATCTTTGTCGCGCTCGTCTCCATTGGGCACCGTCCGGATCACCATGAGAGAGACATTGTCGGCAATGCCTTTGACGCCTTTGTCATTGGTGCGAACTGCACCGACAATACCCGCTACGTGGGTGCCATGCGTCGGATCGCCACCAATCACATCATTGTTGCCATAGAGCGTATCCACTGGATTTGAAGGGTCATCTCCGATAATCTCACGCGGATCAAATTCAGGATTGAGATGATAGGCAGAACGGTCATGATAATATTCAGCCATGCCTTCAATGTCTTTTGCAGACAGATTATTACCGTACAGAAAATTCATAAACGCCTGGGCCTGCTGCTCCAATTGGTTGGCGGGTTTGAGGGCCATGACTTCTTCTTTGGTAAAATCTTCTTTATTCAGGGCATTTTGGAGAATACGGGTGGCCGCTTCCAGGTTTTTCCCCAGATTTTCGACCCCTTCTTTGTTCTCCTGAATGTCGACTAACTGCTTTTCAAAGTCTGCTTTGATCTTTTTGTATTTTTCGTACTCCGCTTTATCGCTTGCACTAAGATTCGAGACATCCTTGCCCTCAAAGTACTTTTGCCCCTTGCGTAATAAGCGGGTTACTTCCAGGTTTTCATTTTCCACGTTCTTGCCGTCTTCTCCCCCCAGGAAATTCCAACCATGAACGTCATCCACATAACCGTTGTTGTCATCGTCGATACCATTACCGGGGATTTCGTCTTCATTCACCCAGATATTGTCCTTCAGGTCCTCATGCTCAACGTCTACCCCGGAGTCAATGATGGCGACGACTACTTTGGTAGAAGTCCGCTTTTTTTTCTTTAAAAACTTATAGGCTTCCTCTGTGCTGACGCCGATGATCTTGTCCTTTTTCGGGTCTTCGTGGTGCCAATCCTCGTTTTGTGCTGTGATATGCAGGCCGCTCATGATCAGGAGCATGGCCAGAAAAATGTTTTTCATAGAAAGTTAAAGGGTTTATGTATGCTGTAATGGCTTGCAAGGCCGATCCTGCAAGCTACACAAAATTAGATGTAGAAAATGTGAAACCGTAACAGAATCAATGGGTTGATTGATGGTCTGATGCTACTGTTTACGGATTTTTATTGGCATTGTGTGGTACCTCAGTCGAATTCGCAAGATCATCCCACTAGCAAGACCAGTATACGCATGCCGAAGAGAACCAACACAGCACCAATCCCACGGTAAATCCAGGGCATCCATTCCGGGCGGAGAATGGCTTTGAGTTTGTGGGCAAAAAGTGCTTTAAGGCTATCTGTAAGAATGATGGCCAGCAGGGTACCAATGAGAAAGTTTCGTTGGTGTGGTTCCACACTGTAGCTGCTCACAGCAAGGGTAATCACCCCTACCCAAAAGATGATCACAAAGGGGCTGATCAGATTGAGCAACATGCCTTTTGCAACAAATTGCAGGGGATTGCTTGCAGAAATGGATTTGGGATTGGGTGTGCTTTGGTGTGGTTTGATGAGGTACCAGAAACCCATTCCCAGCAAGAGGATCATGCCACCGATAGACAGATAGGTTTCATGTTCTGGTTGGGTCAGCAAAGCAGTCAAGCCCAGACCATACAGCAAAAAGACCACGAAAGTATCACTGAGAAATATCCCCAAAGCGACCAAAAAGCCTGATTTGAAGCCGTTTTCGAGGGTACTTTGCAGGAGGGCAAAAAAAGTGGGTCCCAGTAAAAAGGTGAAACCAAGACCGATCAACATGCCATGAAACAGAGGCATAAATATTGTGTTGAGTGATGCCCGCGATTGTACTCCACCGGAAAGATAGGGAAATTCAATGGTTCCTGAAGAATTTGCATTAATTTAATGGTTGGAGCCCAATACC
>JBCBZF010000283.1:0-7106 GCA_039815525.1 Bacteroidota bacterium
AGATCGATGTTTGGCGTTTTACTCCTAGTATTTACTGGCAAATAATCCCTAATCTAAGTTTATTTACTTTGGGACAATACGGCACATTCAATGATGGTACATCATGGACCTCCATGGGATACACCAATACTTCCCCGCCCTTCCCCAACATTTGTGGCAGAAACAACGCAACAATGAGTGCAACGGCAGGGAGAAGATTCATCCAGGCAATTTTCTTACCCGTGATCTGACTGTAATGTAAAATTTCAAGCAGGAATACAGGAATCATAAAACAGGAAAAGCCTACCGCAATTGAAATCAAAATCAACCAGCCAAGGAGTCGCGGATTGCGATTGAAGAAATGTTTTCCTGCTGGCAGGAAAGCCTCATACTGCTTCTCTTGATTGATGATGAACTGACGCAATTTTCGCTCAAGCGAATCTACATTCAGGCTTGAATCGGCCTTTATTTGAAAACCATAGTCCGAAAAATAAGCGGAACGATGCCCCTGAAAACTACTGTCGTTCTGCTCTAGCTGCACAACCTCCACATTGGCCTCTTTTGCCATTGACACCAGATATTCCTGCTTCCCCAACAGAAAAAGCGTATCTCTTTCTCCATTTACGCCATGGATATATTCGGTATGATCAGATAAAATCAGTTGGACATTGCCAGTATTTTGATTCAAAAAGCTTCTGATCACAATCACTGAAAAGACAAAGCCTAACACACCGAGGAGGATAGACCAAATCACCAGAGAAGCGCTACGGGGAGGATTCATGTTAGAGGGAAAGTCAAGGCCACACTTCCTTCAATATCCTAAATTTTTCGATAGACCTAATCATTTTAAGACAAAAAATGCCCCTGTGCCTTTTGGCACAGGGGCATGACGACATCGCAGACAAACAGTCTATAGCTTCACAAGCTTTCGCACCAGGCTTTTTCCATCATATTGCATGCGGAGGAAATAAATTCCACTTGACAGTTGGTCCGTCCGGAGATTAAACGCCTGCTCACCGACGGTGAGATTGCGGTTAAAGTTCACCGACTGAATCTGCTGTCCCATTGCATTCAGCATCTGTACTTCTACCCTCCCCTTTTCTGGCAGATTGATCCGTATTTCCAGATGATCCTTGAATGGATTGGGCTGGGTCTGAAAGATTTGATCATCCAGGCCTCCTCTGGCTTTTCGACTGCTGCTCCCCACCAAATCCATGGCATCGAGAAAATACTGCAGTCCGGAATTGGGGTCAAACTTGCCATTGGTATAAAATCCAAAGCCGCGTTGGTCAATGTCATTGCCAGGGGTACAGGAGGTACTTCCGACTGCAGACAGATCAAAGCCGGTTGCCCCCCAGTAATACCAGGCCACACCAGCCTCATTGAACTTAGTCATGATCAATTCAATCCAGTTTTCACGGCTTTGCGCATTGGCCATTTGTGATACCCCAAACTCACCGATCATGACCGGGCGGTTGTTGTCATCAATCCAGCGTTTGATCTCGTTAAGGGTATTGATCACGAAGGTATTTCCCTGAGGAGGGAAGCTCGCAAAGGGTGGACAATTAAACCACGGGAACTGCTGATGGGTAAACTGGATGGGACGGTAATAATGGACAGTATAAATGATGTTGTTGTCGGAGAATGGCGCAAATGCATTCAGTCCTTTCGGACTGGTGGGGCTGTCGCCGATGCTGTTCCAATCATTGGCTCCCACAATCAAAGTATGGCTGGGAAAATTATTGGCAGCTTCTGTCGCCCGGATCTGATCAATCAGAGCCTGGGCCACGGTCCGCCAATTGGCATTGCTAATCTGGTTGTCTGGCTCATTGTAGATTTCGAAGAAATAGCGGTTCGGATCAAGGTTGCCATACCGCAGGGTCAATTGTTCCCATACTCTTTTTAGTCGGGGAATATTTGAGGAGAAATTGGCATTGGTGAGGCGGAGATTGATCGGGTTCTTGGGTGCGTGGTGCATGTCGATGATCAAGGTCAGATCCTGATTGGCAGCCCACTGAATGGCATCGTCAACTGCCACCCAGACCGGATGGGTAAAGTCCAGATTATAGGGAGCGGTGTTGGAGCCAAAATGTTCAAAGCTTACGGGTAAGCGGACAGATTCAAAGCCTGCGGCTTTGGCATCAGCAAAGTCTTGTTCGGTATATTCTGGCAATGGAAAATCATTGTTGCCAGTATATCCAACTGGCAGAGAATTCCGGTCTTTGATAAACCACCAGGCTTCCAGCCAGCCAGAAGCATTGAAGCCTTTGCCCATCCCCTGATTGAAGCGTTGCCAGGCGAGATTGGTACCCGGAGGTGGAGAAGAAGCACCACTCTGACTCACAGCTACAGTCCGGGTGATGCCGCCTCCACTGACCGTAACCGTTCCATTTCGGGTACTGCTCCCACCATTAGCCGTTACGCTTACCGTAAAGCTGCCATTGTTCGCACCAGTGGCAGGTGAAACGCTGATCCAATTCCGATCATCAGACACTGTCCAATTGACATTAGACGTTACATTGACGGATTGACTGGCAGCTGAATTGCCAAAAGATTGACTGCTGGTGTTCAAGCTTGAGCTATTGCTCGGCGGTGGGGGATTTCCGCCCGCTGCATCATAATGGAAATAGCCGTTACAAGCCAGACGTTGCTGAGATTTGAAGCCACCTGCACAACTGCCATTGACCAGAGCACCGACAGAGTAGACATCCGCATTGGATGAAAACTGGGTTGTCCCATCTACCGTGACCGACTTGATCACTACATCGCGAGAACCATTGTCATCGTTTGTAAAAGCAACCCGAATGCGATTGAGCGGGAAGCTGCCATTGAGTGTAACCGAATAATCAGTGAAACTGGTAGCTGGAACAGAGATCGCCTGAGATTCAAGGACAGTATTGCTACCCTGTTGATAGGCAGTTGTCGCCATGCCTTGCACCTCAATATTGGCACAACACGCCCCGGAGAGCTTTGCTTTGACCGTCACACTGGTGGTCCCACCCGTTGGCGTGCTGCCATTCTGACTGACGCTGATGGTTTCGGAAAGCCCACCTCCACTGACTGTTACCTGGCCTGAGCGACTATTGGTTCCACTATTGGCTGTTACCGAAATGGAGAAGGCGCCATTATTGCTTCCACTGGATGGGTTAACTGAGATCCAACTCTGATTGTCGCTCACAGTCCAGCTGACATTAGAGGTAACATTGATATTCTGACTGTTTGCTGATGCATTAACATTCAGAGAGTTACTGCTGACCGATAAGCTATTGGAGGGCGTACTGCCGCTCTGACTGATGCTGATGGTTTCGGTGATTCCGCCGCCGCTAACCGTTACCTGGCCGGAACGGCTGCTGGTCCCATTATTGGCTGAAACAGAAACTGAGAAGGCGCCATTATTGCTTCCACTAGCGGGAGAAACTGAAATCCAGCCCTGGTTATCGCTGACTGTCCAACTGACGTTGGCGCTTACATTGATAGACTGGTTGCCGGAGGAAGCACCAAAGCTGAGTGAATTACTGCTGACAGACAAACTACTACTGGGCGGAGAAGATGCCAGGGTAATGGTGATTTCATTGGTGAACAGCCAGGGATTGTTGCATCGGCGGGCTTTTCTTCGAAAACTGGTGGTGGTATTGATGACAGGAGAATTGTAGCCATTGCCAGTTGCACCAGGAATGTCCTGCCAACTACCACTTCCTTCTTTTTTCTGCCATTGTAGCTGGATGCCACCACCACCTCCACCGGAAGCACCAGTGGCAGATATATTGGGTGGATCATATGTCGGACCCGGTTGGTTGAGGTTAAACCAGGGATTGAGCGTGCCCGGATTGGTTACATTCGAACAAAGAGGGCGATCTGATGCAGACAAGATGTTCAGACTGACCATCATAAGCATCAACAAAAAGGGGGAATACAGCCGTTTCATAAGAGATCTTTTGTTACTCGTGAAGGTAGATGCGCCAATCAGAAGACTTCTGACTGGTATGAGTCAACAAAAGGCAAGCAGGATGTAATCCCTATTTAGTAATTTTTTAATTCTGCAATATACAGCGCATACAGGTCAGCACAGGAGGCCACAGGATGGCCCCATCTAATCAGGGACCATTTGATCAGGTCAAAGCAGGAAAGTTTTTCTACAGCGACTGTAAAAAGGAGAATATTTTTTGCCGGAGATCTGCATGAGCGGCCACATTTCCTTCTACTGTTCCGCCCAGTGGATAACGAACCTCTTTTCCAGAAATCGTCATCGTACCATGGGTTTGTTCTGGCATACCACAAATTTGGTGGCCAGTGGATTCATACTGGATACTTTGGACCGGAAAATCAGGGTTGTCAGTACGCAATCGGTCGACAATGGCATCGCTCATCCGTGCGGCAGGCCAAACCTGGTCATCTTTACCTGACAGCAGCAGCACTGGGCCTGAAATGTTTTCGACTGGAATAACTGCGTTGGCAATTTGTAGACTATCTGCCAATCCTTTTTCCCAATATGCCAGCGTATTGATCTCTTCTGTAGTGGGTGCACTCAGCTTCTTCATGGCAATGTACGGAATGGGCTTTCCCTGATACGTCCAACTGGCTTTGATCTCATCAGAATTATATGGCAAAACTGTATTGGACCAGGAAACAGAGCTGGGCGCAATTGCAATGACAGCGAGGGGGGCAGGTATATGAGCAGCGATCGTCAGGGCCAATTCTGCATTCCGGGAGGCACCCGCAATGACGATTTTATGGGGGTCTATGGTTGGTTGTTTTCCCAACCAACTGATGGCCTTTTCGAAATATTCCAATGGAATTTCCTCTGGTAATGCCGGCAGGCCTTCCCGCCCAACATACGGTAAAGAAAGTCCGGTCATACCTGCTCTGGCAAACTCCGCCGCCCAATAATCTCCCCAGGAACCACCTCCCAGAAGGATGACGCCTACACCAGTCTGCTTTTCTTTCGGGGCAAAAAGCGATCCCTGAAAGCCATTCTCCTGAACCTGTTGCGGCCGGACACCATCAAATAAGAAGGCATCCAGAACATAGTAGGTGCCAATAAGCAGGATGAAGGTCGGGATAAGGAAAAGGGAGACTTTCTTGTTCATATGCGTGTATTGATCCGTTTGCAAATATGCCTTGTATTTGGGAGAAACATCCAGGTACGATGCCTCTTCATCTCGATTTTTCCCATCAAAGGATTGTCAGAAATGATCAGGAGTTGAAAAAATGGCCGAATACTTTGCAACAGTGGCAGGCTGTTTCCTTCAGCCTATGGAAAATCACAGCAGATGCCTGGGGTTTTCACTATCATGAAGTCATTTCTCCTGGAAGACCAACCGATTTATTTACATGAAGATCAACAAACAAAAAGCCTGGGATTATTTCATTTTGGTGGCGCGTTTTTTGTTGGGCTGGACCTTTTTGCGATATGGTTTTGGCAAACTCATGGACGGGCAGTTTGGGCTAACCGAAGCTGAATTACACACCAGCGTCCAGGAACTAAGCACCTTCAAGCTGTCCTGGTACTTGTTTGACATGCAGCCATTCAAAGCATTCATTGGCATTTCGCAAATCATTTGCGGCTTTCTGTTGATCATCAATCGAACGGCCATTCTGGGTGCCTTTATGTTTCTTCCCATTGTCGCAACCATTCTGATCATTGACATCACCTTCCTGAAAATGCCTGGCTTTTATACCCGACTGGGCGCCTATATTCTGCTGGATCTGCTCATTCTGTACCATTACAAAGACAGAATGCTGGTCATTTGGGCAGCAGTTTGGCAAGACGTCCAAACCAAATTTTCATTCCCTGCCTGGCGCTATTTGATTCTCCCCATTATGGCCATCATCCTGGAAATCGCCCTGGCTATGCCCAAGGCCATTTATCATCTGATCACCGAGCCTGAAAGCTTTCAGCAATTGTATCAACAAATCGTAGCGCTCTTTTGAAATGCTCGCCGTTTTTCCTGTAATCAGTATTCCTTTTATCAAAAAAAACCCCTTCAAGTTAAAGACTCAAAGGGGCCAATTCACATTTTCAAGTGGACTTATTTTATCAAAACAATCCGTTTAATGGCTACGCCCTTATTGGTTTGTAGCAAGATGGAATAGATTCCATTCGGAAGGTCTGAAATATCAATCTGTGGGCTAAATGCACGATCATGCACCACTTCCTGCCCTCTGGCATTCAGGATACTCAAACTGCTAATGTTGACACTGGCATCAGTCCATTCAACCTCCAACAGGCCGGTGGTTGGATTTGGGTACATTTTGATTGCCAGGGCAAATTCTGGAGTCGAAATGCCGGTACTGGTGGTCCCATCGCAATCAATGTCTGCATACATGATGTTACGCTCCAGGCCGGTCAAACCCGTATTGCGCATGATGATGTCTGACAGAGTCGTCGCATTGACTTCAGCCAAATCGGTGGCGGACAGATAGGTTTCATAATAGAATCGATCTCCATCCCGCAAGCGGACAAACTGATCTTCCATGATCGCATGTAAAGTAGGTCCAAGGGAGGTACCACTGACCAGGTCTTCACACAAAAACCCTACCCAGGCATCAATTTCATCCACATCACCATCAAAAGCCGTGGTCATGCGAGAGACAACGGTGGCATCAGAGGAAATGTCAGAAAAGCTTGTCACCTTTGAACCGAGGAAGTATTCGCGGATGCTGTTGTAATCCGGCAGGCCATGATCGCGGGCGCGCTGGATATTGGCAGCAGCCAGATCCAAGCCTCCAACAATGGGAGAAGTATTGGGATCGCTGAAGAGGAAATCACGCAATTCCGGTACGATGTAGGGATCGACTTCATACTGTACTTCTACGGTCAAGCCTTTGAGAAAGTCATCGATTCCATGCGTCCGGATAATCTCCGGGTTGAAAAATGCTTCAACCAATGACACCAATGTGTCGCCAGTGAGATTACAGTCATTATCGAGCATTCTGACACTGTCAACCACCATCGTATGTCCCAGGCGGTAGGCAGCAGAAGAGAACAGATTCGAGATATCAGGATTGACACTGGAATCATAACCCGTATAATCAGGAAGGCTGACCCCAAGAGCTGGTAAAAACTCCTGATAGGTGATCTTTTGAATCAGGGCAATCACTTTTTTACGGGCCTCCTGATAAATTTC
>JBCBZF010001030.1:0-2602 GCA_039815525.1 Bacteroidota bacterium
AGAATCCCTGCCCGTAGGTTTTTTTAATTTTTTTCCCACACACTTTACAGTTGATGACACCATTGTGAATGAGTTTGATCTTTTTCCCAACCAACTCATTCATATCCACCACTGTATCGCCCAATTGCAATTGGTACTGCACCGGCTCCGCCAGGCTGACAGGCATTTTTTTCAGGTTTCCACTCGCTTGCATATCTGCTGTTTTGCTCTTTACACTGACAAAATCTCAACCAATTGAATCAGGCTGGGATTGACTTCATTGTTGTGTTTGATTGCCTTGGCCAAAGAGGTATGATGCACCTTTCCGTTTACCAAACCAACCATGACATTGGACAGTCCCTCGATCAGGGCCTCCACGGCTCCGGCTCCTAAGCGACTGGCCAGTACCCGGTCCATACAAGTCGGACTGCCTCCACGCTGGATATGTCCCAGAACAATTACGCGGGTACTATAATTCTGAAATTTTTCCTTGATCGACTTTTCTACCTCAAAAGCCCCCCCACTATCATCTCCTTCAGCCACCACAATGATGCTGGATGACTTATTTTTACGCCATCCAGCCTCCAGTTTACCGATGATCTTGTCGACATAGGTTCTGGTTTCGGGGATCAAAACCGCTTCTGCCCCTCCCGCAATTCCGGTATTCAAGGCAATAAAACCAGCATCCCGTCCCATGACCTCGACAATGAACAATCGACTGTGCGAATCCGCCGTATCACGGATTTTATCAATTGCTTCCATCGCGGTGTTGAGGGCGGTGTCATACCCAATGGTGAAATCTGTCCCATAGAGGTCATTGTCGATTGTGCCTGGCACCCCAACAAAGGGGATTGGATGTTCTCCGGTGAAAACCCTTGCCCCGGTAAAAGTGCCATCACCACCGACGGCAACAACACCATCGATTCCATGCTTTTTCAACTGCTCAAACGCATCTTTCCGTCCTTCAGGGGTGCGGAAGCGCTCACAGCGCGCTGATTTCAGGATGGTCCCACCTCTTTGAATGATGTTACTGACCGAATGAGCAGCCATGTCAAAATAGTCGCCATCAATCATGCCATCATACCCACGGCGAATACCCACCGCCTGGATACCGTTGGCGATGCAGGTACGCACCACTGCCCGTACGGCAGCGTTCATACCAGGCGCATCTCCACCGGAAGTGAAAACTGCAATTCTTTTCATAAGCGTATGTTCGCGGGCAAATTACTGCAATCCAGCCTTGGTCTGCAAGGCATAGAGCGCAAAAGAAGCCAACCAGTGCTCTCCGGCATAGTCGCCACTGGTCATTTTGGGTAAACTAGCCGCCATATGGCCATCTGCCAGGGATACGAGGACGTTTTTTTGATCTGGCAGCCTGGACGCGAGGGAATAGAGGACCCAGGCCCGCGAAAAGTTCAGGCCGTCAAGGTGTACAATTTTTCCATCTGAACGATCACTGACCACTGCGGGCTGTAAGCTCTGCCAATTGGGTAAAAAAGCGGTAAACCACCGCTCAAATTCAGCCGCTGGCAGGACCCTACTCATGATATCGGCTTCTTCCAGACAAGGCGACAGAAAATCAAAGCCGCCGGGTTCCCAACTGACCGGACACGCTTGATCGTCTGCATAAAATGCCTTGGCGCGGCTTTCAATCAGGTTTTGCAGCTCCGTTTTACCAAGTGTTACGGCATAATCATGCGCGAAAGCCAGTCCAAAAGCGGTGTTGCTATGCTCTCCAATACGGATGGGATAGCCAAGCTTGGGGAGAAATGCCAGATATTTTCCGACCATCAAATCCGTCAACGGCTGCAAAGCGGTTTCCCATTCACGGGCTTGGGGATCCTTCCAGGTATGCAACTCTTCTGCGAGCTTGAGGAGCCAGGCCCAGCCATAGGTCCGTTCAAAATTTTTGTTGTGAGGCTGCGCAAAATAAGCGACTTCCTGCTGGATATTTTCTGGCGTGAGATTGGCGGCGAGGCGTTCGCGAATGGCTCCGGCCTGTTCGATATCTGGAAAAGCTTTCAGGATGCGGACCAGGGACCAATGCCCATGTACCGCTGAATGCCAGTCAAAACATCCATAGAAAGCTGGATGCAGCGCCTTTGGGCCAGCCAATTCATCTTCCCCAGCCAGCACCTGATTGAGCTTATTGGGATATTCCTGGGCAATACAGTGATATGCCATCTGGCTAAGGCGGCCCGCCTCTTCGACGCTCAGACGAATGTCTTCATTGGGCGCGGCTTCTTCCATCACTTGCGTTTGGGGGTTTTCGGCTGGCTGACAAGCAATCATGACCAGCAGGATCAATAGGGGGAAAATTGTTTTCATCTGGATCAGCATCAAGGAGAAAAGGTAGGGATTTTTGAAGAAAGTATACCGTACGTGAAATGCTTTGGGAAAATAACAGCATTTCACTTTTCGGCATCCCCTCAAAATCAGTGGTTTGGTGAAAAGGAAAAATCCCAAGCCATTTTCGTTTGAGTATAGATTCGTTTTGCCAAACGCGGGTGTACAACAAAATTCATTTTCTGTCGACGCGGCCCATGAGGCCGGTGCTGCCGCCGCCGTAAACGAGGGTGTGGCCCGCCGCGGCCAGATGTTGTCCGACCTCGTCGGCGAGGTC
>JBCBZF010001120.1:0-2323 GCA_039815525.1 Bacteroidota bacterium
ACAAATCCCCCGCCAGAAGCACTGCATCGACTGACACCGCATCGGCGATTTGACAGATTTCCTCCAAAACCGCACGCTGTTCATCCATCCGGGAGATGTGATCCAGTCTTTTGCCCAAATGCCAGTCGGCGGTGTGGAGTAGTTTCATGTGAAAGAATATCAACTTGGGTGAATCGCCAGTACGAAATAAAGGGCTTAGCAGCACATACGCAAAGGAATCAGAAGGGGCTGAGAGATTAGATTATCTCATCCTCCGCTTCCGGAAGTGTTTCAGGGCTTTTTTCTCAATGCCGCGAATGAAACGGGTTTTTCCTTCGGTATAATCAAGAATTTCTCCTTTGTTATACGCCAGACAAAGTTTTTGCTTCAATGCTTCATATTCGTCCCGCACATCTGGAAACGCCTTCAGATAATTGCGAAACAGCAGATGCCGCTCCCACCAGGGGTGTCGAAAATCCACTGAATGAATGTGATGGGTCTTTTTCTCCTTGCTATATTTTTTGAGATAACGGCGAAAAGGCAGTTGTAGATTGTATTTCGGTTCGTAGGTATACCCGGCATCTTCCATGGCGACCACATAGGCATCTTTGTCCCGCTCAAAATCTTTCAATCCCACCATTACATCCACAATTGGCTTAGCAGACAAACCGGGAACAGCAGTACTACCAACATGTTCAATGCTATGGATAAAGTCTCCTGCCGCCTTAAGAATGCGGTTTTTTTCCGTTTGAAATGAGCGTTCCCATTCTGCTTGATAAGGGACCAGGACAATTTGATTCATATTAATGCCATGTTGATCAGGCGCGCCAGCCTATCTTGCAACCAACTGATGTTGGAAATCGCCTGGGTCTTTTCGATTTGCAGGCGAAGTGCTTCTCCGGCTTCCAACAACTGTTTGCGACGCATGCTATAACTCCGGCTGCGTAGATCGGTCAGTTTTCGGGTAAAACGGATCAGGTTGAGGTGAACCTTCCGCTGGTAGCCTGAGACCAGTTTGTTGCGACGCAGTGAAGCGGCGAAAGAGTGAAACAGCGAAATCAGGGCCGTCTCTTCTTCCAGTTCAAAATAAATTTTGAGGAGCAAGGTCTTGGTCCCAAGATAATAATAGACATCCTCAAATTCCAGATGGACCAACAAACGCATCGCAGCGCGGCTTTCTCCTTTGCCATACAGTAAATAAGCACGATTGTAGGCCAAAACCGCTTCCTGTTGTTCCGGCTCGATCTGATCAGCATACTGGTCCAGGAAGTATTCGGTCCATTCAAACTCTCCCAGACGGACCCCCAGAGAGACGATATTTTTGACATAATTCCCGGGGATGTAGTCCTGGTAAAAAATCAAGCCATTTTCAATCATATTCTGATAGAGGACAAATAGCTCGCGCAAAAAGGCGCTTTGGCCCTGATTGGCTTGTTTGATGCAATAATTTTGCGCGTATTGGTAAATGCCAAAGAGGTCCAGGTGCGGGATGTCGCTTTCATATTGGGTCAACAGCTGCTTAAATTCCTGATAATGGCTTTTCTCATCCGGATACAGCAAGCTTCCCAAAATTGAGACATATAATTGAATGTGCGGCTGATCCTGGTAGCCTTCTTTTTGGGTTTGAATGTTGTCGATGAAGCGCTGCATGTGGTCGGGAATGGGAATTTCCTGCAGGACGTTTTGAAAGTTGATCAACTTACAAGCTTCCTCCAGCATGCTGGCCACATAAAAATGATGCAGTTGTTGATTGATGCGCAAAAGGGATTGATTGGGTCGGCGTTGTTTGCCAGTCAAATACACGTAGCGGGTATCTTCCAGTTGATATTGCTGATAAATGCGACTGGGGCCATGAAACGTCCATTGATCAAAACGCTTCCGTAGTTTTCGATCCGTTTGCTCGAATAAAAAATCCATGCTCCGCTCCTGTGCGGCCTGCGCCAATTCCAGCTGAAAGCTGACCGGATCCTGCTGAATACGCTCATGTACCAGATAGGCTTCCAGCAGTTTTTTAAGATCTGAGAGATAATTGGTGATGCGGGGGTATTGAAATGATTCGCCCGGAAACATTGCCTGATCCAATGCCTCCCGATTGAGTTGTTCCCAATCCGGGGCCTGCGCCAAAATCAATTGCGCCAAGTGACACAAACGCGCATTTTGATTGTGATAAGGAGAATCGACAAAACGCTGAAATGATTCCAGTTCTTTGCGGTCTAATTCCTGTAATAAGCGAATCAATTGGGTATTCACCATGCTCTATAATACGAAAATAAAAACACTATTTTTTGCGTCAATTCATTGATTTTTTCCACTTAACACAAAAACCTGTTCTATAAATATCCAA
>JBCBZF010000127.1:0-9504 GCA_039815525.1 Bacteroidota bacterium
CAGACATTTCATCAGGGTGCGTCAGGTTTTGGGTGCATGAGATGTTTGATCCCCAACCAGAATACGTAAGTCTGGCGGAACTGATTGGCTTCGGAACCGGAGCTATACTGATGGTTGTAGACAAGATTGATGGCAAAGCGATCGCTGAATGGCTTTTGGAGACCAATGATCAAGCGGTTTTGGTCAAATGGACGGAAACCCTTGCCTGCGTGGAGGAAGATTTCATCACCGATCAGGATCGCCGGTGCATGTTCCGCCGCTGAAAGCGGGATACTTCCCAGCAGGCGATAGCGGAAACGCAAGGCGAACCTTTTTTCATCCTGAGAAAGAGCGGAGGTAAAAAATCTTTCTTCCAGCCGGAAGCGGTGAGAAAGCTTGAAATCGACCCATTCTTGACCAAACCCCAATTCCTGATAGGGGCGAAATTCCCATTTATTGATGCCTTCGCTGCCCCAAAAGCCCAATTGTGCAAATCCAGCGACCAGACGCATATCGTTTTTGAAGGTGTAGCCAAGGCCCGTCCGAATGATATACTGAGAGGCGTTTTGGAATTGATTTTTGACCCGGAAGCCGCCATCAGTGTGCAGCGACCAGGCTGAATCAAACTGGAAAGTATGGTAGTATTGAATCCACTGCTGATTGCTGCGGCTGATTTGGGGTTGGGCAGTGAGGGAGGGAAGCAAATACACACAAAAAATCATGCTACCCAACAATCTGAAGGTTTTGCTCATCTGATCAAATTGAGGTGCCTGAGGGAAGCTGCTTTTGCCTGAAATGGCTGCAAATCTAGCTAAGCGGTTCTGTGTGAGCAATGACAGCTAAGATTTTTTTCAAAAAAACATACCGTCATTGAGTACAAAATCATTTCTTATCAGAGAATAGACAAACAACTACTCCTCTCCTATGAACAATCCCCGTCGGGAAGACCTCATTGCCGACCCTTCTTTTCAGAACTATGTCCTGGGAAAAGTGCCTGAAGATGTTGCCTATTGGACCAATTGGCTGGCCCGGCATCCTGAGCGGAAGGAAGACGTCGCTGAGGCCACCGCTTTTCTGCAACATATTTCCCTGCCAGAGATTGCGCTTCCGCCCCAGGCGAAGCAAATGGATCGGCAGAAACTGATGGCCGCTTTACCAGAGGTACATGCTACAAGAAGTTTGCGCCCCCTTATGGCGGTTGCAGCCAGTGTTGTATTGCTGGCTTTTGTAGGTGCATGGTGGTTTTCAAGCCCTGATCCTGACCCATGGGTGCTGACAGAAGCAGGCCAACAACAAAGCGTTCAGCTGCCGGATGGGAGTCAGGTGATACTCAATGCGGATGCTCGCCTGAAATACGCCTCGGTATGGGACAAGCAACAGATTCGTGAAGTCTGGCTGAAAGGTGAGGCCTGGTTTGATGTGCAAGCTTTTCCCTCGGCTGGTCGCCGCAAATTTGTGGTGCACCTCGAGGATTCGGACATAGAAGTCCTGGGGACAGAATTCAATGTCCGTCAGGAAAAGGATCAGCTGGATGTGGTCCTGGCCAGTGGCGCCATTCGCTTTGTTGCATCAGAGGATACCATTCGTATGCAGCCCGGGGAGCATCTGAGCATGCAAAAGGGCAAAGATCCAATGCTCAGCAAGGATGTTGATTTACAGGTGCATACGATCTGGAAAGAGCATGAACTCGACCTCAACGGTATGACCATTCAGGAAGTGGCTGATTGGATTCAAGCCAAACATGGCATCAACATACAATTTGAAGATACTGCCGGGACCAATCTGGAACTCAGCGGCCGTTTGCCTGCAGAAGATTCTGCCCTCCTGCTCGATGCCCTGTCCGAACTACTGGACATGAATATGAACCAAACTGACTCGATTGTACGATTTACGCACAAATTTTGACTACTATGATCGCAAATATTCCATCACATCTGCTGCATCTGCTTTTCTTACTGATCAGTGGACTCAGCTTTGGCCAGACACCGCTCCTGGCGCTTCATGAACCGGTGAGTCAACAATTCCCTTCCGAAAGCCAGGAAGAGATTTCGCTGGAATCGGCTATCCAGCAGTTGGGGGATCGGCATGAAGTAAAATTTGTCTATCTCAAAGCGCATCTGGCCAATCGGAGTACCCGGGCATCGATCCTCGAAGAGCAGGATCTTGAGCGCAGCTTGACCCGTTTGCTTCAGCCACATCAGTTGCGATTTAAGAAGTTGCGAAAACACCGCTATGTGATTCGTCCCCTCCGCAAATCGCAATTGACCGAAATACAGCTTGAAAGCCTGAATCAAGGGCTTGCGATTGAGGAGGTATCTGCTGTAGCAAGTCTTTCTTCTGTGGATCAAACGGTCACAGGAACCATCATCAATGCCACAACCAATGAACCGATGCAAGGGGTGACGGTTCGGGTGAAAGAGGCCAATGTAGGTGCTCTGACGGACGAGAAAGGACAGTTTCAGATCAAAGTTCCAGCGGGGAAGAATGTCCTGCTGTTTTCATACATCGGGTTCAAGAATCAGGAAGTGGTGCTTACCGGTCAGACGGACCTCAATCTCCGGATGGAAGAAGACATTGCTTCTCTGGACGAAGTAGTTGTCATTGGATATGGGACAGAGCAGAGGCGCTATTTAACCGGTGCCATTTCGAAAGTAGGTGCTGAGGAAGTTGCCGCTGTACCCAGTTCTTCGGTAGATGCGGCTTTGCAAGGGCGGGCCGCCGGCGTACAGGTGACCAACTCTTCTGGTCTGGCGGGTGCGCCGGTTACCATTCGGATTCGGGGAACCTCATCCGTGCAGGCCAGTAGTGAGCCTTTGTATGTAGTTGATGGGGTCCCAATTGTCTCAGGAAATTTTTCCACGAACAACGCCAGTGGCTGGCAGCTTGCCACAGCCAGTGAATCCAATGCCCTGGCCTCGCTGAATCCAGCTGATATTGAGTCTATTGAGATTCTCAAAGATGCGGCGGCGGCGGCCATCTATGGATCGCGCGGTGCGAACGGGGTGGTCTTGATCACCACCAAGCAAGGCAAACAGGGCAAAACCAAATTTGATTTTGGTTATTACAGTGGGATCTCACAAGAGACCAATCGGATTGAAATGCTGGATGGTCCGACCTATCTGGCTCTGGCGCGCGAAGCCTGGGACAATTCGAATGCTGATAATCTGGCGGACAATGACCCGCGCAATGATCTGGAGTTTGATACCAGCAATGATTATGAAAAGTTCTGGGATGCGCTCCTGCCCACCGGGCTGACGCGCGAACAGGCGGAGAGAACCAATACTGATTGGCTGGACGAAGTTTTTCGGACTGGCTTTCTGCAAGAAGGAAATCTGTCTGTCTCCGGTGGCAATGAAAAAACCACTTTCTTCGTCGGCGGAACCTATCGGGATGAAGAAGGCATGCTGAGAGGTGATCGCTTCCAGCGATTCAACACCCGGATCAATCTGGATCACCGCCTCAACCAACGGGTCTCCGTGGGTGCCCGAACGGCCATCACCTTCATTGACAATGACCGGATACCAGTTGCCTGGGCAGGCGGCATCGGGACCGCCCAAAGTGTAGCCCTGCCTTTTGTCCCCATTTTCAATGAAGATGGGACGTATTTCAATCCGAAGTCTGGAGCCAATGTTGTCGCAGAACTGGACAATACGGAGATGAACAATAAATCCAATACGGTGCTCGGCAATGTCTATGCGCAGGTTGCGATTCTGCCCAATCTCTCCCTGCGATCAGACTTTGGGGTGAACAACATTTACAAAAAGGAATTCTACTACAAATCTGCGGTGATTCGCGAGCAGGCAATTGCTACCTCGATTTTGTCCGAAAACCTCAACTGGAACACCAACCATATTTTGCAATACACCACCACATTCGGGAAACACAAACTGGATGTGATGGCGGGGCTAAATGCTTTGCGAAATGATTTTACCGCCAATATCATTGATGGAGAAGGCTTCCCCAATCCATCCCTGAAAAATCCCGAAAATGCCGCGACACAAACGGCTTCGATCAATACCTCTAATTTTAGCTTTTTATCATTCCTCGGACGGGTAAATTATCGTCTGGGGGAAAAACTGGTATTGGGTGCGAGTGTGCGGCGTGATGGTTCTTCACGTTTTGGCCCAGATAATCGCTGGGGAACCTTTCCAGCTGCTTCATTCGCATACATTTTGTCGGAAGAGCCCTGGCTGAAAGACAGTAAGGTCCTCACCTTCCTCAAGTTACGAGGCGGTTTTGGGATTGTAGGCAATGCAGAGATTGGCAACTATCAATACTACGGCTCCTATACCACCGCCAATTATGTGAATTTACCAGGCTTAGTGGTAGATGTCCTGGACAATCCTGGCCTTGGCTGGGAATCGACCACGCAGTATGACCTGGGCCTCGACTTTGGTTTTTGGGATGGCCGTATTCAAGGAGGTGCTGATGTCTATTTGAAGCAAACCAGCAATCTTTTGCTGGAAGTAGACGTCTCCAATATCACTGGTGCCAATACCGTGGTGACCAATATCGGCTCGCTGGAAAATAAAGGTGTAGAGTTTTTTGTTACCACCCGGAACACGACTGGCAATTTTAAGTGGACTACGGATCTGAATCTGGCATTCAATACCAACCAGGTAGGTGAGCTGGGCCCTGATGTCAACCTCAGTCCGGCTTTGCTGGGAGCCGCCGGAATCATCGCCCCGGGCGAGCCAGTCGGGGTGCGGCATTTGGTCCGCTGGATGGGCGTGGCCAGTGATGATATGACGCTGGACGTAACCAATCCTGATACTGGAGAGCAGGAACAGATTCAGGTTCGTGGTGGAGATGAACTCTTTCTGAACCAGTTTGATGAATTGACCAATATTTATGACTTCCGGGACAAAGTATTCACTGGGAATGCCTACCCGACCTGGACCGGCGGTCTGAACAATTCTTTTTCCTGGAAAGGCTTCGACCTCAATGTGCTGATGACTTTTGCCCTGGGGCAGGATATTGAAAACAGCGAGCAACGCTTCCAGAACTACCCATTTGGCTACGGCTGGAACGCCTGGAATACCCTGGCAGACCCCTGGCGTCAGGCGGGAGACCAGACCACGGTACCACGTTTGACCTGGCGTTCGCCAGGGCGGAGTTATGTTTCCACCCGCTACCTGTTCAATGCGGATTTTGTCCGGCTGAAGAATCTGGCACTTGGCTATACCTTTCCCAAAAGTCTCAGCAATCAATTAGGACTGGATTACGTCAGGATTTTTGTACGGGGTACCAACTTGCTGGTCCTTTCTGACTATCCCGGTTGGGACCCGGAGTACAATCGTGATGAAACCGGCAATACCGGTCAGGGGAAATCCTGGCTGCCTTCACCCCAGCAACGTGTCTTTACCGCTGGTATCAACCTGAGCTTCTAATCCTGACAACAATGAAAAAGTACTTCATATATACTTGCATGCTGCTGTGCCTGATGGGGACCACTGCCTGCAATGATTTCCTCAATCTGGAACCGGAAACCTCTCTGTCTGGGGCGCTCGCCTTTGACAATCTTGAGGGCATTGAAGCGGGAATCAATGGCGCCTACAATCATCTGCACAGCGATTGGGTAGAGCGACAGTGGATTTTTGCTGAATGTTTTACCAATTCAGTGTATGAGATCAATCCGGTAGACAATACCAATTACCAGGATGTACTGCGGCACGAACGTTTCACAGATATGCAGGAGGTTGGCAATTTCTTATGGGAATTGTCTTTCAAAGCCATCAATCTCTCCAATCAAATCATTCTGGCCATACCAGATGTGGAGGTGCGTGATCAGGTCGCCGAAGCAAGCCGGAACCGCCTGTGGGGAGAATCCCTCTTTTTGCGGGGCATGAGCTATTTTGTCCTCAATCGATTTTATGCCCAACCACAAAATGGGCTGTCGGTGCCCTTACTGACCGAGCCAGCTTTTCCCGGTGATCAACCTGCCCGGGCGAGCATAGAAGCGGTAGAAAGTCAGGTGATTGCGGATTTGGAACAGGCGGCTGAACGGATGAAAGATGTCGCCAATAATCAAGGGCGGGCCACTATATATGCTGTCTATGGCATGTTGGCGCGGGCGAGTTTTGAGTATGGCGATGATGCAGCAGCCGAAAATTGGGCGAGTCGGGTAATTGATGGCCCTTTTTCCCTCAATGATGGAAATGTGAGCGCTGCCTATGGTCTGACCCAAACCTCTGAAAATGTCTTCTCTTTTCTGGCTTCTACCCAGGATCGGGCCGCAACCCGTTTGTTTACCCGCTTTAGTGGCATACGATCGGTGGTCATGTTTGGGATCGAGGATGATCTGTGGGACATCATCCAGACTGATACCAGCGACCTTCGCACCAAGGAGCTATACAATTTGTCCCCTTATGGTGAAGTAACCACCAAATATGATGATCGCAATATGCTGATTCCCTATTTGCGATTGCCGGAGATGTACCTGATCCGCGCCGAGGCACGGGCCAATCAAAATCGCCTCGATGAGGCGCTGGCTGATCTGAACCGTCTGCGGCAGCGTGCCGGACTCATCGCCACAACTTACAGCAGTCAGCAGGATCTGCTGGATCAGATTTTACGTGACCGGACCATTGAAATGGGCCTGGAAGGAGATCGATTCCACAATCTGAAGCGCCTTCAGCGGTCTATCGGGGGCCTGCCCTGGTCCGAGGCTTCCTATAAGTTGGTGTTTTATCTCCCCGAAAAAGAAGTGCGCCTCAATCCCAATATGATCCAGAATGAACCATGGTAGGGAGGCGGGCGCTTGGGTTTCTTTACGCTCAGCTCTCTCCTGTCCCCTCTGTCCTAATTGACCATCATATGAAATCCATATTTCCGGCAGTACTTTGCCTGGCGACTATCTTATTGGCTGCTTGTCAGCCTGAAACGAAGAGGTTTCGTCATCTGGAGCCCGATGAAGTGCCACAATACCTGCATGTGCCTTCTCCAGAACATTGGGAGGATCAGATCATCTATTTTCTCCTGACTGACCGCTTCGCCGATGGCGATTCAAGCAACAATGATTTCGGTGCCGGAGAATACAATCCCAAACTGGAATCACACTGGAATGGTGGCGATCTCAAAGGCGTTATCGACCATTTATCCTACATAAAAAAGCTGGGGGCAACTGCTATCTGGATCACACCTCCAGTCGCCAATCAATGGGTCAACCCACAGGGAACCTACACCGGCTATCATGGGTATTGGGCCGAGCACATGATGGAAGTAGATCAACATTATGGCTCATTGGCGGATTACCAAATGCTTTCGGCCACTTTACATGCCAACGACATGTATCTGATTCAGGATGTCGTGGTCAATCATATGGGAGATTATTTCAGTTGGGAGGGAGAATATGATCCAGAAAATGTGGTGCAAAACTATGTTCATTACGGACAGGCCCCCCGACAAAAGCCTTTTGACCAAAACAACGCACTGGACCCCAAACAACGCGAAGAAGGGATCTACCATTGGGCACCAGAGATTCAGGATTTTGCCGACAAAGAGCAAAAACTCATTTATTCACTGGCGGATCTGGATGATCTCAATACCTCGCATCCCGAAGTACAAAAGACGCTGAATGAGAGCTTTCAACATTGGATCAAAACGGTGGGGGTCGACGGCTATCGGTATGACACCCCTTTGTATGTAGACCACGCCTTTTTTCAGCAGCATTTTCATGGACCGGACGGGATCATTCCTTTTGCTGAGAAGGAAGGCAAAAAGGACTTCTTCACCTTTGGGGAAACCTGGGTGGCGGCCAATCCAATGGATGACACTGCTGATCGTGAAGCAGGCGCATATATGGGCACCGAAGAAAAGCCTGAGATGTCTTCCATCCTCAATTTTCCTCTGCATCAAAGCGCCAAAAGAGTGTTTGCCGAAAGTGCACCGACCACTTGGCTGCGTTACCGCATCGAAGCACAGCAAAAGTTGTTTGAACAGCCTGGACGCCTCCTCAATTTCATTGACAATCACGACATGCAGCGCATGCGCGCCGGTGCCAGTTTTGAAGCTGTTCAGCAAAATCTGTTGTTTTTTCTGACCACGCCCGGTATTCCGATCATTTACTATGGTACCGAACAGGAGTTTATCCCGACGCGGCAGGCCATGTTTACTGGTGGATTTGCGGCAGCCGATAATGGGCATTTCAATCCTCAGCATCGTGCCTTTCGCTTTTTACAGGCGCTGATCTCTCTTCGGAAAGACAACCCGGTTTTCAGCCGTGGGAAAGTGAAAGTGGTAGCAGATGATGCAAATGGAGCCGGTATCTTTGCCTATGAAGTGCAGCATGAAGAAGAAACTTTGTTGGTCGTGTTCAACACATCCGGTGAAGCAAGGTTGGTATCTGGGCTGCCGGTGGATTGGGCTGAAGGGCATGATCTCGAGGTGAAGTTTCGATTGCAGAAAGGAGAAAGGGAGATGTGGGGAAATCAGGATGCAAAGCTCAATTTTATGATGTTGGGTCGGGATGCATTGGTCTTGGCAAAAGGTCGAAAATTTGAGAGAGAGGGATTCTCATCCTCAGATCTTGCCATTACCGCTGCTGTACAGCAAGGTGAAATCTTAGTGGTCCAGGGAAATGCACCTCAAAATACGACGGTAGAGCTGCTGATTGATGGGAAAATGGAGCTCGCAAACTCCGTATCAACTGATGCCACAGGAGGCTTTTCGGCAGAGATTCCACTCGGCTTTTATCCTTCCGGTACCCACCAGCTTTCACTGCTCCTGCAACAAAATCAACAATATTATAGCACGCAGAAGGAGATAGAGGTTGATTTGCCGACTGAAAAACTATTGAGCTATCAGGATCCCATCGGGGATGATCATGGTCCCACAGGCAGTTATCAATATCCCAGTCATCCGTCCTTCGATGGGCAAATGGACATTGCCGGAGTGGCCTTGTCGGCCAGCGGCATGAATGTGCAGATCGACATCCGAATGGCGGTTTCCTTGTCGACCCTCTGGTTGCCCCCCAATGATTTTGACCATGTCAATCTGGCGGTATATCTCGATCTGCCGGAAGAGGAGGGGAGTCGCATCATGCCTTTTCGCTTTGCCAATTTGCCTGAGGGCATGGCCTGGGATCGCATGATTTCAGCGGCCGGATGGTCCTGCAACTATTTCAGCGCCGCAGGCGCAGCGGCTGACCATGCCGGAAGCGCCATCTCACCCGGTCCCAAACTGACGGTTTTCGCAGAGGAACAGACGATCCGATTCAATTTGTCAGCCGCGGCTTTGGGCTATCCGAAAAGTCTGGCCGGCCTGAAAGTGTATGTTGCCACCTGGGATGGTGGAGGGGAAACCGATCTGCGGCCATTGAAGCCAAAAGCGGAAGCCTTCTCTTTTGGTGGGGGAAGCAAGACCGATCCGCGGATCATGGATGATACGAAAGTGCTGGTGGTTGAAAAGTAGCGACAGAACATGCCCTTTTGCTACTCTCAGAGGGGGATTCTGCGGGGATGAATCTCATTCAGATTGCAGAGTCGGTGGCTTATAAATGTACCAATGCCTATTGGCTGAAAAACC
>JBCBZF010000492.1:0-5264 GCA_039815525.1 Bacteroidota bacterium
AGCCAGGGCTTTGAAGATTCGGAAAAAGCCTTATTTGGTCTTTCTTATCAAAAGCATTTCAGTTCGATCTTTCGTCAGTCTACTTCTATCTTCGGTGGCTTTCGCAATGCCTTTGAAGTTCGGCCTTTCAATATCCTCAAAGAGCAAACCCAACAGTTGGGGATTCGTTCACGGCTTATCATGGATGGGAATGATAAAGGCGTCCCACTGATGGGACAAATTGGTGTAGAAACCTTTTCTGAATGGTACAATTGGCAAACCAATGTCAATGTTGAAGGCCTGGGTGGCTTGGGAGATCTTTTAAGCCAAAATGAAGAAGTCAGACGTTATTGGAATGTCTTTGGGCAAGTGGACTGGCGCCTATCAGAAAAAACCGCTCTGACCGCTGGGCTCAATCTCAATCAGACCAACTATCGATTGGAGGACCTTTTTCCAGCCGATAGTCTCGATCAAAGCGGTGCGTACCAATTTAATCTGGCCCTCTCCCCTCGTCTGGCCATCAATCATGCCCTGCTGAACAGTCTTAGCAATCAGATTCACCTTCACGCCAGCATTGCCCATGGATTTTCCCCTCCATCTCTGGAAGAAACCCTCACACCTGATGGACAGATCAATCCTGATATACAGCCGGAAAATGGATGGAACCTGGAAATGGGAATCAGAGGAAATTACGGTAAACTATTTTTTGACCTGAGCTTGTACCGCATGTATATCAATGACCTACTGGTCGCCCGCCGTACGGGCAATGATGCTTTTGTGGGGGTCAATGCCGGAGCCAGTCGCCATGATGGCCTGGAGTTGGCCATGGATTATCAATTGCTGGCCAAAGGAGCCAATCAAGTCAAAGCTTTTCTGCGCTATACCTACGCCAATTATCGCTTCACGGATTTCGTAGATGGAGATGATGATTTTAGCGGCAATGCCATTCCAGGTACGCCTCCACACCACCTTCATCTGGGGCTGGACGCGCAAAGTGCTTGGGGGTTGTATGGCAATGTCAATTTTCAATTTGTCGGTAGCCGACCGCTCCGGGACGACAATATCCTTGCTTCGGAACCTTATCAGGTCCTCAATGCACGCATTGGCTTTCGCAGAGAGATCGGACAACATCTGCAATTGGACATCTTCGGTGGCTTACAGAACGTTCTCGATGAACAATACGCGTCCATGATCCTGATCAATGCGGGTAGTTTTGGCGGACGGGCACCAAGGTATTTTTATCCAGGATTACCCAGAAACTGGTTTGCTGGCGCAAAACTCGCAGTCTTCTTCCGGCCCAAACAGAACCAGAGATAGAGCCTGTTAGTGCCAGATAAGAGCAATCCACCCATTCTCATCTGGAGGCGACAATTTGAGGGCATTTCCCCCCGCAATTGCAGCCAGATAATCGGTCTCATCGGCCTGTGGCAGGACCGGAAACCATTCCAGACGAAAATGCCCTTTGGGCAAGTCAAGCGCAATTTCTCCTCCAGCAGGGAAATAGACCAACCATGCATTTCCGTCAGAGAGTGCCGAATAGGCTTCATCCTCCTCACGGTCCATCAGGACATCCAGACGAGGGGTCAGGGACCAGAAGCGAATCCGTTCTTCAATCTTCCTTGCCAGCCCGATGTTATGCCGTGCCACTGCTGATAATCCTAAGCCTGCCACTGGGCGATGAAAACGGCAGGAGGCCGCCCCTCCCAGCAGACTTTTCCAAAAGCGATCCACTCCATCCTTGCTTTTACCTGTCCAGCGTTTGGGTGAGGTATCAGCTCCATAAGTTTTGTCATGGTTAATTGGTCTGGGATATGCAGACAGTTTTTGCCAGACATGATGCAGGAAATCCCAATGTTGCTGCCCAAAATTGGCGCTGTTTTGTGAAGCCTCAAAGAAGTCATAACGTGCAGGATGTTCCAGAATAAAATCTTGTCGCATATCGGTCAGGTCCGGCTCCCAATACATCTCGCTCGTATACACCCGTTTTCCTTCCCTGGCCGCTTCATTGCGCACAAAATCGGACCAAAACCAACCCCATTCATGTGAAATAGGCCCTGGAATTTCGTTGGTCATGGTGTATAAAACGTGATCATATTGCAGACTGTGGGATAAAAGTTTTTGGACGAAAGCCTTTTGATAGCGCAACAGCAGACTGTCATTGTTGAGAGCAGGAACAGAATGGAAAAATGGGTGAACAGCTTTAGGTGGTCGGTCAACACTTTGCGGAAGTCGGGTGTTGCCAAACGTATAGTTGAGATTGTTATCGGGATGCCATGGACTGGTTTTCCAACTGTCTTTGGCATTGTAGAAATCATGGGTGGCCCAGATTTCCACCTGAACAATGATGTTTCGGTCATGGGTCAGGCGCAGGAAATCTTCAAACTGCGACCAGTAGACCGGATTCCATTGGTTGAGATCATACAGCCCACTGCCTTGCTGTGCAAAAGCGGCCAACTCCCCACCTTGTTCCTGCCGACTGCTCATGACGCAACGCAGGTAGTTCCCACCTGCGGCGACAACTGAATCAAGATGCGCACTGAGCGGAAAAAACTGAAACAGATTGTCATCTTTGCTTCCCCCCAACAAAAGCGTGGGTTGTCCTTCGTAGGCCCAGAAGCGAGAGTTCCCTTCCCAGGGTTGAATGTCGGTTGGTTGGGAGGCAGGAAAAGCTGGTTTGGTGGTTCCGTCCCGACCAGCCTGGCAGGCCATCAGACAAAGCAAGAGTGCATAACAGATTTTCTTCATAACATCAGGGAGAGGCATCAACCGGACACACCAGACCGTGTGTTTGCACGATTGCATCCAGTTCCATCATACAGGCAAGGATAATCTGAGAATAATTTTGAGAAGAATTGCCAAAACGGCGCGACGTCGTTTGCCACATTTGGGTGATAAATGCTTGTCCTCCTTCTTTGGGCTTAATTCTTTTTACCACACGGCGCACATTACCGATTCCAGCATGGTAGATATGCATCACCAACAAACGAAACCAGAGGTCATTTTCCCGAAAGCGCAGCTTATATTTCTCACACAATGCCCGGGCCTTGGGCAAACAAATCCGGTCAATCAAACGGGCCGCTCCCTGAGCGGACTTGGCAAAATCTTCCCGCTCATCAATGCTGTCATTCACCACCAGTCCCATGTCTTTTGCGACCCCAGCCATCAGTTGAAAGGAACCGTAGGCGCCTTCAGTGGAGAAGCGTTTTTTACCTGGGCTTTCGACCAATAAAATTGCCTGTGCATACCAGGGATCGACTCTTTCTTCGGCAAAAACCCCTACCCCTTTATCGATTACCCGCATCATTTCCTTAAAACGATAAAAGTGGCTCCGACCAGTTGTGAAAAAGACTTTCTCTTTCTTGCCTACTTTGTAGACAGTCCGAATGCTATCCTCGTAATGTTTCTTTGTTTTATCAGACCATCCATGCCACTCACGCCAGCCGATGACCTCGACAATTTCCCGGGTTTTGGCAATGTTGACCACAATGGAGTCGGGTGGTTGCCGAAAGGTTTTCCGCCAGAAAATCGGTTGCGCGAGGCTGTCCCAGCCTTCTGTGTACATGCTCGAATCCTGCACCAATTTCAGGCAGATGTCTTCCAATTCGACCAGTCGATATTGTTCCAGTTGCCAAGGTGGCGGCTCGCTGAGCCATGAAAGGTGCATTGGCCAACTGATCACCAGTGCCAGAAAGATACACCCCAAAATCCAACTCAGCTTCGTCATGTGGAAGTAGGAGAAACGCGTAGCGGAGGACACAGAATGTCCTGAAGGCTATATTACAAAAATCGATGGAACCTTGCGCCCTTCTCCTTAATAAAGGCGGTTGTCTATGACATAAAATGGGGCATTTGCAGTAGCCGCGCCTCCCTGACCATCCCGAACAGTTATGAACAGTCGATATGCACCAGTCTTCTCTGGGACGGTGAGTGTGGTTTTGGCTTGAAGAGCGTGTTGTAACATGCCGGGTATGCTATCCGGACGTGTCTCTTTGTCCCCCCCAGTCATACCAGCATAATTGCCTTCAGGCTCCAGATGCCAGACAAAACTCAAACTATCAGACTCCCGATCTTCAACCTCAATGTAGGCCTCATAGGATTTTCCTGGTTCGAGATAGATATTTTCAAAGGTCTGCAAGCCGTTGAGGCGAATGTTTTGAATCTCCGGACACATATTTTCAGGCCAGTTGCCAGTCCATTCGAAATGCATTTGATCGACCAGTCCGGTTTTTTCACCGGTCTCCAAAAACATGCTGAACCACGTATGGGTCCGTTCCTGCTTTTGGCCCCAGTAAAAAACGTATGATCCCATGCAACGGGCCGTATCCTTTGCCATACAGGCCTGATAACGTTGGTGGCAAAACTTTGCCTTGACTTTGGTAGAGCCTTCTACTGGTGCCAGCCAATCCGTGTCATAGGCTTCCCACCAGCCTCTTGGGCCCCATTCAGAGATGAGGTATGGTCCATCCCAATTCCAGAAAAAATAGCGAATCCGTTTGGGAATCTTCCCCAATACGCCAAAGACATTCAATGAAAGAATGTCAATGTTCGGCGCTCGTTTGGCAATATCAGTGGTGGTTTTAGACTTGGGCATGATCATGGTCGTGGTGGGATGATTGGGGTCCACTTCATGAATTTCTGCGGCTATTTCGTTCACGGCATCCCAGACTTTGGAATTGTTTCCGCGTAAGGTCAATTCATTGCCAATCGCCCACATCAACACTGCCGGATGGTCTTTGTACGTGTTGACAATTCTGATCAGGGAGTCTTGTTGTTGTTTACGCGCCTCCATGTCATTGTAATCAAATCCTTGCCGCTGAGGCTGGACATATAAGCCTACTGTAACAGCAATGTCCAGGCTGTCGGCTGCATCTAAAACCGGTCGTATATTGTCGGTGTTCCAGGTTCGAATGCTATTCCCCCCCGCGGCTTTGAGTTCAGCCAGATGCGAGCGCCCTGCGCCTCCCTTGATAAAAAAGGCTTTCCCGTGTCGAAACAACTGAAAGTCATCTCCTTCCTTCCGAATTTCGACCGTTTTGGTAAAAGGGGCATCGAAAGGGAGATAGGTCTTTTCAGGAATGTTTTCACAACCTGATATCACTCCCAGGACGAGAATGAGCAGGAGATATGTGAATAGGTGCTGCTTCATTTTAGGTTGGGAAAATATTTGATGCGGTGTGAGGCAGTTGCGACAAAACCGTTTTGATCAGCAACGTGCAGGTATAAGCGATAGGTCCCGGCTTCATCCGGAATGCTGATATCTGCTTTTTTACCATCTTCAACCAGAC
>JBCBZF010001214.1:0-1969 GCA_039815525.1 Bacteroidota bacterium
AGAGCCGGATCGAAAACATTGACATTGTCAAAAAAATTCATCTGATAATCAAAAGGCGTTTTCCCGATGGTTTGGGATTGGGAAATGCTCCAATCAATTCGTAATGGTCCAAGGTCATGCTCAGCGAATAGCGACAACTGATAAAGAGACAAATCTCCTTCTACAGACCGACCGGTGTACCGAATGGAAGGCTCAGAAGGATCAAAGATTTGATTGTTCCGAAATTGATCCCGACCCGTAAAGCTATAGACACCGAAAAATGAGAAGCGGTTTTTGGGGTTAACATCATAGTCCAGGGCAAGACTGGCGTTATAACGGCGACGAACTTCCTGTCGTGCCTCAGTCTGTAGTCGATTACCCAGAATCTCGGTATTGCCCATCGAGTCTGTTCTTCCTTGTCGCCAACTATAGGTCAAAAAATCGCCACTACGGTTAAAGCGTTCCGCGCTGGCCTGGGCAATGACCCCAAGCTTTTTCTGGAAAAATCGCTGACTCAGTTGCACCACCCCTTTATAATCCCGAAACTGATTGGCGAGATCATTGTAACCGCCTAATCCTCTTACCAAAATCTTACGACGCTCTGGGGCTTTTTTGATCCGCAAATTGACAGTTCCCCCTATCGCTTCGGCGTCCATATCCGGCAAAGGCGATTTGAACACTTCAATTCCATCCAGCAGTTCCGGTGCGATCAAAGACAAGTCGACCGAACGATCCGTTCCGGAGTTGGATGGCAGGCGAACACCATTGATGGTGATGGCACTGAATTTGGGTTCCAGGCCACGGATGACAACTTTTTGGCCTTCTCCCCCACTCCGACTCAAAGCGACGCCCGGCAAACGCCCAATCGCTTCGGCTGCATTGACATCTGGCAGTTCCTGGATGCGATCCGCTGAAACAATGTTGGCAATTTTATCACTGCTCAATTGTTGGTTTATCGCCTGGGTTTGCCCCCTGCGCTGGGCAGAAATGACCACTTCTTCACCGGTGAAACCAGTGGGAACCATGACAACTTCTATCCGATTTTCTTCTCCTGCCTTCAATTCTACTTGCCGGCTTGCCTTCTCATAGCCGATATAGGTGAAAATTATGGTATACGTTCCTGGTGAGATGGAATTCAAACGAAATTCACCATTCAGATCACTGGTAGTTCCCAGATTGAGCTGCTCCTGTAAGTAAACAGAAGCACCTACCAAAGCTTCTTCTCCATCAGTAATCTTTCCACTCAGGACAGCGTTTTGTCCCAGAGAAACTGATAATTGCGCCAGAAGGAGCAGGATGAGCGTGATAAAGCGATTGCTTGTCATAGTAGTTTCGTAGTCTTTATCTTATCAAGGTGTCTGTAAAGCAAATCCAGTTTCAATACACCTGGATCGATATGTGTCGAGGGAGCGCGGAGAGATTCGGTCAGAGATTTTTGCGTAGCATTTTGAGGATTTCACAACCAGCGAGGAGAAAAGCGCCAGTTCCGTAAACCTGCCAATCGTCTTCTGAGATGGCTTCAGGCGAGTGTCCTACCTGCTGAACATATCCCAGCCGACCGTCTTCGTTCACGTTTTTGACCAGGCCATGCCAGCCTTTTTCTACCGCCATTCTATATTCAGCAGCAGGCAGAATCCCTTCATTTATGCCCCATGCCAATGCATAGACAAAAAATCCAGTCCCACTCGATTCTCCAACCGAATATTCATCTGCATCCAGTAAGCTCGAGCGCCATAGACCATCCTTACCCTGAAGCTGTATGATTTTCGCGGCCATCTCTTTGTACTGCTGAACAAAACGCGCGCGAAGAGGATGTGATGTAGGGATAAAAGGAATGACTCTCACCAATCCCCCCATTACCCAGCCATTGCCACGGGACCAAAAGACTTTCTGGTCATTTTTGGTTTTGCGTGTAAAATAGCGGTCATCTCGGTAGAAAAGCTGTTCTTCCGGATCATATAAATATTCAGAGGTAATCCACCAATGCTCG
>JBCBZF010000877.1:0-3125 GCA_039815525.1 Bacteroidota bacterium
TCAAGTACCCAATGGCCGCCTGAAATTGCGACAAGGCAATATCGAGCAAAACCTGATTTTTTATCAGCGTGCAGATCAGGCTGGACCCAAGCGGTCGGATGTTTTTCTGTACAAACCCAATCCGGACAGTGATCTGAAAGCGGTTCTTGCCGCTTCGCTTGGTATCTGGAAGGAAGTAAGGAAAGCCAGGGAGATTTTTTTTATCGACAACGTCAAATTTCACCTCGATGAGGTAGAAGGTCTGGGTAGTTTTGTGGAAATCGAAGCCATTGACAAGGATGGCAGTCGTACCGAAGCAGATTTATTGGCCCAATGCGAACACTATATGGCATTGTTTAACATCCGTGAATCAGATCTCCTTGAGAATTCGTACAGTGATATGGTGGAGTCGGGACGATTTCGCAAGGAAAACCTTCTACATAAATGTGAAAGACGGGGACAAGAAACGCCCGCGCCTCTCTTCTTGCACCTCGGATCTCTAAAATAAGTCCGCACTGCAGACGTATCTTTACTGGCAGGCTTCGTTTAGCATAAGAAAGCGGACTGATCAAATTCAACTATGCGATATTTCATTTTCCTCATACTCTGTGGTCTGGTCGGACAAACTGCTCAGGCACAGAAGGCTTTTGAAGGCAGCTTGTTCTTTAATATTCAAATGAAAGGACAACAGGCAGCGGTTTTGGCAGAAAATGAGCCCAATAAAAAGATGACCATGCACATCAAAGACGGTGATTATGTGGTCCATCTCAGCGGGGGGCGGGTGCCTAAAACCTTTTTGTTCATTGCCGACTCCAATTACGAATACAGCATCGACGGGTTAAATGAACGCGCCTATCGATTTTCCCCTCATACCGACCTGAATCAGGAGAAGGGTAAAGAAGTGGTCCCCACTGCTGTGGCAACCGGACGAACTGATACGATCAAAGGTTTGCCTTGTGCAGAATACAAAATGGTCAAGGACAAAACCACCTTTTATTATTATGTTTCGGATCGGGTACGGGTGGATCTCAGCTCTTTCCCAGAGAATTGTGTGGCCAAACCCAGTTTTCTGATCAAAGGGCTGGATGGACGCATTCCGTTGAAATCAGTGCGCAAGATGCCTGGTTTGATCGTGGCCACGACCATTACCAAAATGGCGCGCAAGGATTTGCAGAAAGAACAATTTCTCATCCCCCCATTTTTTGACATCAAAAACCGGGACTATCGATACTGATGGCAGAACACAATGAAGTAGGCAAAAAAGGAGAAGATCTGGCCGCAGACTTTTTGACGGCAAAAGGCTACAACGTCATGGACCGCAATTATCGTTTCCAAAAGGCGGAGATTGACATGGTACTGCTCCAATTAGATCCGGCTGAGGTCGTGTTTGTGGAGGTGAAAACCCGTTCCACCACCCTTTGGGGGCAACCAGAAGAAGCCATTGATGAGGCTAAAAAGAAGTTGATGTTCAAAGCGGCAGATAGTTACATTTACGAAAAACAACTCTCCACCGTACCAGTGCGCTTCGACATCGTGGCCATCAGCCTTGAAAATCCTGATCATCCCATGATTCACCACATTGAAGATGCCTTCCGTATGGATGGATCTATTTGGTAAAAAAGAAAGATGTGTCAAATGAGAGCAGAACAATAAACCTATCTCCTCTCTCCTAAAAAAAACTTATCTTCACGCCCAGTTTTATTTGCCAGGAGGGAAAAGCCTGATGAAAAGAAGGAGCAAAAAATGATGATTCGCTCCGTGCCTCTCTCTCCTCACCCCTCAAAACTATGACCCAAGACCAACTCAAACGGCTCCAGGAGCGCTGCGAAGCGCTGGGAGGGTATCTTTGACGTGCCTGCAAAGCTGGCCACCATCGAAGAAAAAGAAGCCATTACCCAACAACCGGATTTTTGGGATCATCCTGAAGATGCCCAAAAAGTACTGCGTGAAATCAGTGCTCTGAAAATCTGGACCGAAGCCTACCAAAAGCTCTCCGACGCGATCGGGGAAGTAGAGGTATTGCAGGAGTTTGCCAAAGAAGGCGAAGCAGAGGAAGCGGATGTCAACCAGGCCTATGAAGCAGCTCTGAAAACCCTGGAAGACCTGGAATTTCAGAAAATGCTCAGTGGTGAGGAAGACCGCCTTGATTGTACCCTGGACATCAATGCCGGCGCAGGTGGGACCGAAGCGCAGGATTGGGCTGAGATGCTCAAACGCATGTACACCATGTATGCTGATAAAAAAGGCTTCAAATGGACGGTTTTGGATGAGTCCGAAGGGGAAACTGCCGGCTTGAAAAGTACTTCTCTGGAAATCAAGGGCGAATTTGCTTATGGCTTTTTGAAAGGTGAAAAAGGCGTACACCGCATGGTTCGCATCAGTCCCTTCAATGCTCAGGGCAAACGGCAGACTACCTTTGCCTCGGTTGATGTCAAACCCCTGATCGACGACACGATTGAGATCGAGCTAAAGAAGGATGAAATCGACATTCAAACCACCCACTCCAGTGGAAAAGGCGGCCAGAATGTGAACAAAGTGGAAACGGCCGTTCGCTTGACCCATAATCCCACTGGCATCGTGATTTTTGCCCAGACGGAACGCTCTCAGTTGCGCAATAAAGAGAAGGCCATGCAACTACTCAAGTCCAAGTTGTATGCGCTCGAGTTGGAAAAACGCGACGCTGCCCGCGAAGATGCCGAAGCCGAGAAGATGAACAATGAATGGGGATCACAGATTCGCAACTACGTTTTTCATCCCTACAAACAGATCAAGGACATCCGCACTGAGCATAAAACCAGCAATGTCCAAAACGTCATGGATGGCGACCTGGACGATTTCCTGAAAGCATTTTTGATGATTCAGGGCAAAAAAGAGGAGAACGATATTATCTAGCATCGGACCGCGTCCGATGTTCCCCAGTACAGGACCGCGTCCGATGTTCCCCAATACAGGACCGCGTCCGATGTTCCCCAATACAGGACCGCGTCCGATGTTCCCCAATACAGGACCGCGTCCGATGTTCCCCAATACAGGTCCGCGCCTGATACCCGATTCAGATCCGCTTCCGATGTTCCCCAATACAGGACCGCGTCCGATGTTCCCCAATACAGGTCCGCGCCTGATACCCGATTCAGATCCGCTTCCGA
>JBCBZF010001133.1:0-2259 GCA_039815525.1 Bacteroidota bacterium
AGCGGACGAGTAAGGCAGTACGGTATGGGTCAGAAAGTACATCCAACAGGCATTCGCCTTGGCATCACGTCGGACTGGTCGCCATATTAACAAAATGGCAAGGGCTGTCTACATGCAAACACTTAGCAAAACCAGAGGCGGCATGATCCTATGCCTTCTCCTGCTTTTTGCCAGTCTTGTCCCCGCCCAAATGCAGTTCCAGCATATTACCTCGTCCGAAGGCATCTCCCAAAGTGAGGTCTATTGCTTTCTGGAAGACAGCCAGGGCTTTATGTGGTTTGGGACAGTGGATGGATTGAACCGTTATGATGGTTATCAGGTGAGTACCTACCATACTGATCGATTCAGTGCCAATTCTATTTCCAACAATACGATTCGCTGTCTGGCGGAAGATGATCAGGGGAGAATCTGGATTGGAACCGACAATGGATTGTGTGTGTATGATGCGAGCATGGAAACAATCCACCAACTGCCACTGCGTCGATTTCATGAGAAACGTCTGACAATATTCGATGCGCAGATAAAGCCGGGATATTTGTTTCTGGGAACTTCACTGGGTTTGATGAGACTGGATGTCAGGACCCACAATCTGGAACAAATCGACGAAGAGGCACAGCTGATTTCGGTAGCAGAGAATGATCCGGTGGTGGCCTGTACGATTGGGAATGATGGACTAATTTGGTTCACCACGGCAAACAGCTTGTATCAGATCCAATCGTCTGAAAAGCTTGCTGCCGATCAAGTATTGGACTTGTCGGAAAATCTGCCTGATTTACGGGATCTGGAAATGGATAGATTGGGGAATCTGTGGATCGTCTCACATGATCATGGATTTGTCAGATTCAACACCCAAAGCAAAAGCTTGCGGCGTTTTCAAAAGCCTGATATCCCATCGGAAAAAATCTCCTGTGTAACCATCGATCAGAGCGGTGACCTGTGGATTGGGACCCATGATCAGGGCTTGCTGTATGCGGACAAAAAATCCTTGCATGATGCTCAGCCAACTTTTCTATCCATTGAACATGATCCCTATAATGACCGGAGCCTCAGTTCCAATCTGATTTACTCCCTCTTTGTCTCCAAAAGCAATCTTTTGTGGATCGGGACGATTGGTTCGGGCATCAATGTCTATGATCCCAGGCGAAAACCATTTCACTACTACAATCTCCACAACGCAAACAATCAGTCATCCTACAACACCAATTTTATCCGGGCAGTGTATGCGGATCAGACGGACAATATCTGGATCGGGACACATAATAATGGTCTGTTTGTTTTGGATCGGTCTGAGAATGGGAGCGTTGAGAAAATTGGCTTTGGGACCGAATCCATTTTTCATTTGAATGATGCCGGGGAAGAACGGGTGTTTGTCTGTTCTGGTCAGGGGATCAGCTTAGCAAAAAAAGGGAAGGGATCGCTTCAGATGCTGAGTAGCTTGTCAATTGGTCCCAGTTTTTATGTGACCCAAACAGAGGGTGATATATTCTGGGTGGCGACCTTAAGCGGGGTGAAAAGATGCCGGTTGAATGGAGATCAGATTGTGGTAGAGCAATCCTATTCCAGTACCTCAACACCAGCACTATCATTCGACAATTGCCGGGTGCTGTATCTGATGCAGGAAAGCAGGAAACTTCTGATCGGTACTGAAGGTGGTGGGCTGAATGTTTTGCAATTGGACAATGAACTCAACCCTGTTCATTCTCGGGTTTATCAGCAAAGTGATTCCGCCCATGCCATCAGCAATAATTACATCCGCTCTATTGTACAGGCGGCCAATTCGGATGTATGGATTGGAACCTATGAAGGTCTGAACAAAATGCAGTGGGATGCCTCCGGTAAGCTACGTTTTACTGCATATACCATGCAGGATGGCCTGCCCAATAATACCATCCAATCCATTGCTGCAGATGGGCAGAACAGGCTGTGGATCGGGACCAATAAAGGACTCTGCAAATTCGAACCGGAGACGGAAACTTTTACGCAGTACACGCTGAATGATGGCATTCAGAGCAATGAGTTTTCCGAACACACCATCTTCAAAAAGACAGACAACGAAATCATCATCGGCGGGATCAACGGAATCAATACTTTCTATCCTGAACAGATTGTGGCCAGCGATGTGTCCCCCAATCTCACCCTGACGGATTTTTATCTCTTCAATAAGCGCATTCGGGTGGGCGAACGAACAGCCGACGGCGAGCCTGGACCATTGCGAAAAAGCATTGCCCTGACCGATACAATTCTGCTGGAGCCGGATCA
>JBCBZF010000938.1:0-2911 GCA_039815525.1 Bacteroidota bacterium
CCAGAATGATAGGAAAGGTTGATTGGATAACCCTCGACATCTAACAAAGGAATGTTATACATAAAATCTCCAGTGGCGAGGTCCACCATACTGGATAGACCAGCAGGTTCGAAACTGCTTGATTCAGGGGTGCCAGGACCGCCTGTAAAGGCAAAACTGATGGAAGGCACAAGTATCTGAGCCAAATGGCTCACCATCACCCAGGCCACAAAGAGCTTGAGTACGAACGGAATTCGATAGATTCGGATCATCACCTTAGGGTAAGATTTGGGTTGTAAGCGTCTGTGTTATTGGTTTTGATATTTGAAGCGGAGCTTCTGGCAGCGACCTTTTCCGTCCGTGACGGCGAGGGTATAATAAGCCTGATCTTTCCAGCCATGAGAAGCCGGTAATTCGAGGACAAATCGATTATCTCCAACTGCTGTGAACAATTGGGCATCTACCCGCTGTTCTTTGCCTTTGTTATCGAGGATCTGGAGGTTCTTAATCACCTCTTTTTCCTGGTATTCACAATCAAAGCGAAAACGAATCAGCCCTTTGGCCAGAAAATATCCGGCTCCCAAAGAAGGGCGTAATTCAGGGAAAGCCCCTTCATATACCAGGGGCTCATGCTCACCTGCTTTGGGAAATAAAAACTGCCAGACTTCGGTCTTGCCCAGGCTTTGCTGATTCGCAAATGCTTCGACCTGCCAGAAGTAGGTTTTCTTCGCATCAAAAGCACGTGCAGAGATCGGATAGGGCATGGCATTACCAGCCAGGTTTTCCCGCACGAAAAACAGCGGCCCTGCACCAGGATTCCCGCTGCCATTGTCTTCGACAATCTTGAGGGTGTAGCGAACCGGTGTATTTTTCGGCAGAGGACTCGGTCCCAGCCAGGTAAAGGTTGGGATCGGGGTGTGGATTTCATCTCCGTCAAACGGATACACCAGCCGGGGCGGTGTCCGTGGGGTCAAAAACGTCTCTTGACAACTACTCGCCAGAAGTTGCTTTTCCAGATTGTAGACATCAATGCACATCCCAATCTGGCCATCCCAGGTCTGGATTTGTTCAGGATTGGCCACGGACTGGACGACCTGAAGGCCGGGGAAATTGTTCATCCGCAAGGCATTGCGGCCGGGCTGTAGGGTGTGGGGGCGACTCTGCGCCTGATAGGCGATCATCTGATTGCGCTCAATCCGACCGACCAGATATACCTCTAATGGAGCAGCGGTATGATTGATCAAATCGACCTGCCATAATTGTTGCAGGGAAACCTGATCTAACTGACTTCGGTTGTGCACAATGCTCACATCAGCGTTCTGAGCCATTGTGATGCCACTCAGGAGCAAAATTGCGAGTAGGTGGAGCAGTTTGTTGATGGAATTCATAGGGCCATTCGATCATTTTCCATTTGGACCAGTTTGTCTTTTACCGTGCTTTTCGGGTAAAAGCAGAAAAATCAAACCGATTTCAGTACCCTATGTCGTGTTATTGCAGAACGTAAACAGTAGCGGAGATTTTTTTTTACTTTTTTTCTCCATTTCGTTTTTGGCAACATTTCCAAGCGTGGATAATCTTCAATAATTGATAAAATGCTTTTTTTGTTTAACCTTTGTGAGGTAAAATCAGTACAAACCGATAGTCAAACAGGCTATCGACACAAGGCATGTCAGACGAACAACTTATATCAGGCTTTCTGGATAAAAACTTAAATCCGGAGCAACTTAGCGCTTTCAAACTTCGACTTGAAGGCGATCCCGCCTTTGCTGCAGAAGTAAGCAGGCAAGCTGATATGCTCGTGGCGCTGCGCAGTGCTGAGCGCATGAAGGAAAAGGACATTATTTCAATTGCCCATCCTACAGCCACTACCCCTTCCTCAAAATCGGTTTTCACGCGCTGGTACAGCATTGCCGCCGCGATTATGCTATTGTTTATCGGCTGGACCCTTATCAGTGGATCAGATTTCACCGCCCCCCGTCTGGCTGACGCTGCCATGGAGACCCGGAGAATCGATTTACTCCGGACCAGGGGAGACGCTCCTCAGCTTGCCCTGCCGATCATCAATGATCGCATCACAGAATACGAACAACGCCTCAGTCGGGATCCGCAAAATGCAGATCTTCATTTTATCCTGGCTGACCTTCTCCTCGACCAGAAGCAATTTGAAGCTGCCCAAAAGCATTATCAAAGTGGACTAAAAATCCGACCAGATGATGCTTATGCCAACTGGAATCAGACCATGCTCCTCCTCGCACAGGGAAATCTTGAACAGGTATATCAAAAACTAAACTTTTTCCAAACCGAAGAAAATCAGTATCTTCAAGAGAAAGCAACGGAACTCCAGAAAAACCTGTCTTCTCTGCGTTTCCGCCTCAACCCCAGAAACCTTTTGCATTGAGATTACCGGCTCAAACCATTCGTTTCCCACTGTTATTCTTCTTCCTGCTATCGTTTTCCGCTCCCCTCCTCCACGGTCAGATCGCGACCAACGAGGAATCAGCAAAAAAACGTTACGAAGACGCCTATCAGGCCGCAATTAGCTATCGCTTTGATAAAGCAATAGATCTGCTACAGGAGGCCATCCCCTATTACCAACAACAACAAAACTGGGCGCAGTATTTCCTTGGCTGGGAATATCTTGGGGAGTGTCATTGGAACAAAAATGACTTTAGCAAGGCAATGGCGATCTGCGATCAGGTTGAGGACAGTGCAGTCAGCCTATTGGGACCACGACATGTGGTAGTTGCAAAATTATATAACCTAAGAGGAATCGTTTTCGGAGGTCTGAGTCGGATGGAAGACCAAATTATCTGGTTGCACAAGGCACTTGATCTCCTCCCCGTCGGTCAGGACACCAGTAAGCTCTATCTCGAATCCAGAATTGAAATCCTCAACAATCTTGGGGTCTCCTATGGAGATATAGCCATGTCCC
>JBCBZF010000374.1:0-6260 GCA_039815525.1 Bacteroidota bacterium
CAATTTTCACCAGGTCTCCCCCTTCTTCGACGGTTCTGGTCCGGTCAATGACACCATCACCGTTTTGGTCAACGACATAGCTTTCGCCGCTGTTGATGCCATTGTTTCTGGTTGGATCCTCAACCCATTCCATCTCAACTGGCGCGATGGTTTCCAGGCCCCACATTTCGCCAATTTGTCCGCCGACATAGTTTCTGAATACCGGCCCTCTACCACTTTGTCCATAAATGGTCGGTGCCAATTCGGTTAGACCACCAAGGTCAGTAATCTCTGTGTTTACAGTTGAGAAGTTTGCATTGATGTCCCAACGGAGGTCGGCTTTGTTGATCAAGGTTGCTCCGAAGTCCATTTCCAGTCCGGAACTTCTGACATCGCCAGAGTTCAGGGAGACAATGGGCGTACCCAATATTTCAGAAACACTTTGACGAATCAGAATGTCCTCAATATCAGAGGTGTAGTAATCAGCACCGATACGGAATCGATTCTCGAAGAAGCCTAAATTAATGCCATAATTGGTCTCCGTATTGGTTTGCCAGGTCAAATCAGGATTCGCCACATCGGTTGGAATCAAAAATCCGTTTCCGAAGACCGTTGCTGCTGGATTCAGGAGACTCAATGAGCCGTATGCTGTCAGGAAGGCAGTCGTACCCAGGGAACCACGGCTGAAGCGCAGCTTTAAATCACTCAAAAAGTCAGAGTTGTAAAACGACTCATTGTGCACATTCCATCCGACTGAGATGGCCGGGAAAGCCTCATACCTGTTGTTGATCCCAAAGCGAGAATCACCGTCTCTTCTGATGGATACAGATGCGAGATAGCGGTTGTCATATGCATAGTTGATCCGGCCAAAGATGCTCTGCCGCGCAATGGTTTCGTCGCGTTCTGAAACGGAGACATCTGCCGGATTTAAGAGCGCAAAGTTTTCAGGCTGTCCAAACGGTACATTCGTACCACTTAAAGAGATACCGGTGATATAGAAATTCTGAAACTCAATCCCTACGACAGCTGAAATATCATGGTTCCCGAAGACTTTCCCATAGTTCAGGGTTGTCTCACTCAACACCGACGCTCTTTTGACATCATTCTGATTCAGGGCCGTCTGGGTTGTCCGTGCTCTGGAATCAAACTCCAGGCCTCTCCAGAAATAATTCCGGGTATCTCCGAGATCTGCACCCAAAACCGTTTTCAGGTTCAGGCCCTCAATGATGTTGAATTGTAAGTATGAGCTCAGATTGCCAAAAACGGTGTTTTGCCATGCGTCAGTATTGTCCAGTTTGGTAGCAGGTCCGGCATCCCCTGATCCACCAATTCCGTTTCCGCTTCTTCCGTAATGCCAGTCCTGAGCGGTCATGCCTGGTTCCAGAGTGTAGATACTGCTGTTCCACGGTGCATCATCACCGCCTCTGAACCCTGAGTCAAATGAAGCCAGGCCTAATGCCTGTGCCTGCCGGTCCAAATCCTGGACAAATTCGATGGATTCTTCTGTATGATAAATTGGATGGACACTATACGCTCTCAGCAGGTCGCGCATGTCATGACCAACAATGTCCCTCTGTCCGACAAATCCATTGATGTTTATACCTGCTTTGACGCGGCTGCCCAATTTGGCATCGAGGTTTAAACGGGCATTATACCTTTCAAAACCTTGCGTAATCACCACACCTTCAGTATTGAGATACCCAACTGAGGCGAAATAATTGACGTTCTCTGATCCACCACTGATGCTCAAATCATGGCTGGTGCTGTATCCGGTCTGGAAGAGCCAATCTTCCACTGCAACCACATCAGGCGAATTCTTGAAGGCGTTGAGGCGGTAATCCAGCAGTTCAGGGTTCATCTCCGAAACATTGAAGGTACCATTGGCGATGCCTTCCTCGATCGTAGCAGCCCATTCTGCCGCAGTTGGATTGATATTGTCCTGTACATATTTGCTGGATGCACTCACATAGGCATTGTAGGTAATGCTGGGCTTACCAGCTCTTCCCTTTTTCGTCGTAACCAAAATCACACCATTTGCCCCCCGTGATCCATAAATTGCAGCTGAGGCTGCATCTTTCAGTACTTCCAGACTTTCGATATCATTTGGGTTCACGGTGGCTAAGTTTCCGGAAATCGGGAACCCATCCACAATGATCAGCGGATTCCCGCTGCCACCAAGGGAGGCTGCCGCACGAACCTGAATCTTGGGCGCTGCCCCTGGTGCTCCGTCCTGATTTTGAATCAACACACCAGATAGCTTGCCCGCCAAGGCATCATCGACACGGTTTGCCTGAATAGCAGCAACATCGCCTCCATCTACCTGTGCAATGGCACCCGTATTGTGCGACTTTTTACGCGTTCCGTATCCAACGACCACAACCTCGTCGAGGCTGGCAACATCTTCTTTCAAAATAATGTTGATGCTTGCTTGTCCTGCATATGTAACGGACTGAGCTGCATATCCCAAATAGGAAAAGATGAGTTCATCTCCATTACTTACCTCTATTTGGTAGTTTCCTTCTGAATCGGTCAATGCCCCACGATTGGTAGAGGCAATGATGACCTTCACGCCAATAAGCTTGTTGTTGTTTTCATCTGCTACCGAGCCTTTCAGAAATGTCCCATTTTGGGCAAATCCTGAAACCGCGATAAACAACATTGAAAACAATGTCAAAGTAAGTTTCATAGGAAGTAATAGTTATTTAGTATAAATGTTTGAGGGTCAAGTATTCTCAGCCAGGCAATTGTATGCCTACAGGGATCCCGCTTCATTTATCAGTAAATGAAGAAGGGGATCAATACGTCCTTTCTCTCAGATGATCGTGAATGCTGTGATGATTGCCGCTTATGGAAAAGCGCAATCATATCGAATAGGGTGGACGTTGTCCAAACCTACTTTGTGGATACTAAGATTTCATATGATTCAGCTTTTGTAGTAGTCAATGTAGTCGTTCCAGGCAAGCCTATCTGGCTCGCCAATTTGGATTTCCAATCTGGTACACCAAATTGGTGAACCAAAGTATATATTTTTTTTTGTATAAAAAAGACAGAGCCATTTTTTCTTCCTTGACCCTTCCAGTAGGAGGCCAATCATCGTACAATTGACAGGAAACTTCATTTCCAGCAACATCAGTCCAGGTGATCACCGGTCAGTCATCCGACCTTTGAAGCAGAACCAACATGTATCAAATGATCGAGAGTTCGTCCCAATCCATGTGTGGATCAGGCTGAAGCATGAGTTACGCTTCCTGGGTCAGGGAATATCAGTCTGTACCTCTATGATCTCAGCGGGAAGTTTGTCAAGCGTGTGTATCAAGGAAGAAACGCTGACAAATACTGCTTTGATCTGGATGCCTCATTCGTCAAAAATCGAACCCCAGAGCAGGTCTGGGCAGGCTACAGAGACACCCCAAACCTGATCTGGGGTTCATTCCTGAAATAAAAACTTATGAGACCGCCCCTTTTTTATGCCTTATTCATACTGGCAGGCCTCTGGACAGCTGTGTACATAATAGGCTTTGTAGTTCAATGCCTTGCTGTCCATACAGCCACAGGGTTGTGTTACCTTTTTGCAACACATCAATTATGGTTACCAAACCACTTCCGAATGGATATCCGGAGGAATTACAAACAGTTGGAGACCATTTACGCGCTATCCGACTTGATCGAAATCTCCGACAACATCAGGTGGCAGAGATAATCGGTGTCAGTGGGTGTACAATTAACTTCTGGGAGAATAACATTCATACCCCTCGGGCGCAGTACTGGGGTAATATTATTGCGTTCCTTGGTTATGATCCCGCATACATAGAAGGCAATTCACTAGCGGTTGTACTCCAGAATTATCGGCGTCAGCATGGTTTATCAGTACAGGCATTGGGGGGACAGTTAGGAGTCGCTGGCTCCACGATATGTGATTGGGAACAAGGGAAAAAAGTCAAGTATGCACGCTCCCAGCAGCTTAAAACCTTCTGTGCTTCTATTGGCAGAAACAATGTTGCTATTCCCTATTATAATTTCCAAGATGATGTTTCATTTTCGGAAAAAGCTCAATCTCACGAAAGTTGACTCTCCTATTTTCTCCTTCGACCTTCTCTGGAAAAGATGAGCCGTTGCCCGCTCACCACAAGATCAAGACCAGTGGTGTCAGAAAAAATCTTCCTCCCGATGGGAGCGTATTTTTACTGCCCCCAATCTGGCGGCTAAATCCCCACATTTGTTCCCCAAAAAAATAGAGGGTGTGAAAGGTCGATTCCGAAACATGTTTACAGCGCGGTGCTGTGGACTGTGGAATCCCTAAACAAACTATCTATGCAAAATGATCATTGGGCACTTCGGGAGACGGCGGCGTATAAGTTGGAAGCACGCGGGGTAAAGGCGGTCTCTGATCTGGAACTTCTTTCTACGATTATTGGCAAGCAAGAAGTCGCTCAGAATCTTCTTGATCATTATCATAGCTTTGGTGCAATTGCACAGGCTTCTCTTTCCGAATTACAGCAAATCGAAGGTATCACGAAACGGCGGGCCATTATGCTCAAGTGCGCTTTTGAATTAGCCCAACGCCAAGTCTGTCAAAAGTTAGACGTGCCAAAAATTAATCATTCAGCAGACGTACAGGCTTTGGTTGCGCATAAATACGCTGGCCTGCACCATGAAATGTTCATGGTCATATACCTCAATCGCGGCCATTTTGTGATGGGGCAGGAAGAGCTTTTTCATGGCGGGATCAGCAGCGTCATTGTCGATCCTCGTCTGATACTCAAGAAAGCTCTTACTTATTTAGCTAGTGGAATTATTCTTGTCCACAACCACCCTTCCGGAAACCTGAATCCAAGCAGTGCTGATCTTGACATTACCAAGAAACTCTCAGAGGGAGCCAAGTGGTTTGATATTCGGGTACTTGATCATGTGATTATTGGACATAGCCAATATTATTCGTTTGCGGATGAGGGGATGATGTAAGTCTCAATATTTTCGTAAGACCCTGACGTATTGATACGCCAGGGTCTATCGCTTTAGGGCTCTAATCTAACAGGCCAGAATGCAGTGGACTATGTGAGACACTTTTTGGAAAGTAACATGAATTAATACCCAAGCCAACCAACAAATTTTCCAATACCGTACACGCCAGCTCCAGCCAAAAAATATTAATCCTCCCGCAACTTCGCCGTCTGGGATGGGGCCATCGAGCAAACCAACTGCAGCCACAGATCCTCCTATGACCATCACATCGTTCCCAAATTCTTTGCAAAAATCTGAAGAAGATTGACGTGCATTCCTTCCTTCGGACATCTTTATACCACTATCAAATTCTCTCAGAACTATTTAATCGCTTAATGACGTCCTCTAGTTTGTAGAGTTAGACTTGAAGTTCTGCGTGTTGACTTTTATCAGCTCGTGCCGGTTTGTTCTCAGGTTATCCGCACCGCGGATAACGAAGCGTTTACCTTCTGCTAATTTTCTGGAAGCTTCTGCTTTCATTGCTTCCAAGGTTTCCTTGGCCTTTTATTTTTCTACTCCTTTTATCTGAAATATTATTTGATGTGTATGATGCAAGAGGTTCATGAGATCAAACGTCATATTATTTCTTGAGTAGATCTATTACCCAAATAGGTAATTTTCCCTTCTTCAATCGGGATCTAATTGCTCAGAATCTCAGTCATCAAAAGCCTTCAAGGACATCTATTGACTAGTACAGTGCCTAGAGAAAGAAGGCTTAACACCTCTTCTTGAACGATTGAATCCTGCGTACATTTTAGTATTTTCGTAATCCTTGAGAAATGACCAAACTTCCTTACCAACCTCCTTTTATGTCATTTCTCCTTATGCTATGCGTTTAGAGCCTCAGTAACCGGAACTTTCTTCTGGCGCACTGGGGTAAAATATTATCTGGTCAGGTAACATATATCAAGTAACTTCTTTTTGCTTGGTAAAATTTTTAACCAATTTATATTCAATCAATTGGATGTATAGCATGCAGGGTATCAAGGAAGCTATTATGACATTTCATCACTGTGATACGCAAGACAGACTCGCTCAAGACGCGAATTTCATCTGTACGAACCCCAATTGTCAGCACAATACCAAAGCAATTGCTCCCTATGATCTTGATATGTTGGTCTATTATGGTCATAGTGTTATGATCTATTCTTTCCTTCCGGGGCACTTCCGCTATGATCCGCAAAAATCCTCCGACTTCATCGGTTCTATACAAAATGGGCTATTTCTCTGCAATCAGTGTGCTTACGATGTAGAGTCTGATGAAATCGGAATGTTTTCTG
>JBCBZF010001117.1:0-2329 GCA_039815525.1 Bacteroidota bacterium
GCTATTGTTCGGATACCAAATATCATGAACCTCTGATTGAACACATTCAGGGCAGTGGTTTGCTGTATCATGAATCGACTTTTTTGCACGATTTGAAAAAACGCGCCAAAGACACTGCACACAGCACGGCATTGGAAGCAGGGATGATCGCACAAAAAGCAGGCGTCAAGAAGCTCTTGCTAGGGCATTTTTCTGCCCGCTATAATGATCTGACGCCCCTGCTGGAAGAGGCACGCAGCGTCTTTCCCCAAACAGAACTTGCGCACGAAGGTCAATTGATTAACCTCAAAGACTATGTCTAAGAAGGAAAACATCCTCTTCATGGTACTGGGTGGCTTCTTCATTGCCAATGCCCTGATTGCTGAGATGATCGGTGTCAAGATATTTGCCATGGAGGAAACCTTTGGCTGGGAGTCCTTCAACTGGAATCTCTTTGGTGAAGTTGGTTCTTTGCAGTTCACTGCTGGTGTATTGTTGTGGCCGATCGTGTTCATCATGACTGATATCATCAACGAATACTATGGCAAACGAGGCGTACAGCAGCTGTCTTTCATGACGGTCATTCTGATCAGCTATGGCTTTTTGATGATTTTTGCAGCGATTGGACTGGCTCCCGCTTCCTGGTGGGTAGAGGTCGGACAGGAAAACGGCGTACCTGATATGCAGGCGGCCTTTTCGAGTGTCTTTGGCCAAAGTCTCTGGATCATCATTGCCTCCCTGGTGGCTTTTCTGGTCGGTCAGCTGGCAGATGTGAGTGTTTTTCAATACATGCGGAAATATACCGGCTCTTCTAAGATTTGGGTACGGGCGACGGTTTCTACGCTGGTCTCTCAATTGATCGACAGTTTTGTGGTTCTCTACATCGCTTTTGTGATTGGCCCACAGCAATGGCCTATGAGTCGCTTCCTGGCGGTTGGAACGGTCAATTATGGCTACAAAGTGATTGCTGCCATTGTGCTGATTCCTTTATTGTATCTCGTCCACGCGGCCATTGACCGCTATCTGGGGAAAGAAAGAGCCAAGGCTTTGACGGAAAAAGCAGCCGCCAGTCAGCTCGGTGTTTAGCTAATTCCGTCATCTCGCTTTCCGGATTATCCAGCAGGCAGTTTTGATTTGATCCATTTTATTCCTTTTTTCAAAATAGAAGTGGCATTCTGCTCATCGGACTTCACCTAACTTCCCTTGCATGACCTAACGTGGACATTCTTGAACGCATCATCGAGAGTCTAACCAGCGACGAGGTCCGGAGATTCAAAATTCTTTCCAACCGCTTCAAAGCTGACGAAGAAAAAAAATTGTTGGTATTATTCGATGCCATCAGGGGAGGTGATTTCAAAAATGAGGAAGAACAAGTCGTTACCAATTTTTACGGTGACATCAGTCCCAAGTCTAAAAACAGCTATTATCGTCTCCGCAATAAGCTCCTGAACAATCTGGAGAAAAGCTTGCTGTTTTATCACTTCAACTACAAAAACTCGATTGAATCCTACAGCAATATTCAGCTGGCGGTTCTCTTTCGGGAAAGGGGGCTGTATCGGGAGGCTTACTATAATCTGCGCAAAGCGGAAAAGGTCGCAGCAGACTACGATCAGTTCAATGTGCTGGAAGTGATTTATGATGAGATGGTGCGCCTGACCATCCATCACGATATCGACATTGAAGCAGTGATTGCCCGGCGCCGGGAAAATCTCAAAAAGATTGAGATCCTACGGGCCAATAGCGAGGTATTGGGCATGATCTCCAGACAGTTGGAGAAACGCAATTATTCACGCAGTCGTTCTCAATCCGTGATTGATGCCCTGGAACAGATCAAGGGTCAGTTGGAAGAGCACAAAGGCATTTTTCAATCTGCTTCCGGCCGCCTGATGATTCTCAAAACTGTGGTGGCCATCCTGATCCAAAAATCGGCATATAAAGAACTGGAAGAATATGTCCGAAAAACTTTTGAGGAGTTTGAGGGCAATAAATGGTTCAACAAAGACAATCACCTCAACCGCCTGCTGATGCGCATCTGGCGGATCAACTCTTTACAAAAACTTCTCAGATTGGATGAGGCTGATGCAGAAATCAGTGCCCTGTTTGAAGATTTGAAAATGTTCAAACGGCAGAATTTCAATGAATTTGCCTTTCATTATTATTCTTCCAAAATCTACAACTTCAAGCTCACCGGAAAGCTTCGTCAGGCACAGAAGACACTGAAAGAAGCCCTGGAACATCAGCCGATCAAGCAATCGGATGTCTACGAATTATATTTGCTCATCAATCTGACCGACGGCATCAAGGGCTTTCCCAAAAGCCTCCTGGCTGAAATGCTGATCGGCCAGACTGA
>JBCBZF010001159.1:0-2138 GCA_039815525.1 Bacteroidota bacterium
AAGGCGTGGACAAAACCAATCAGCAAGGCTAACGCCAGTGTAAAACTTTCTGTCATGCTCGCTTATTTTTCAGGTTATTTATCACAAGCCTATGATTGCCGGTATCGGCAACGACCATGATCTGATCTTCGATACAAATTGAAAATGGCCAGTAATAACTGCCTTCTGTGCTACGGATGCTGTTTTTATTTTCGCTTCCGGTGTTAAAATCATTTTGTCCCAACAAATCAATTGCAGCAGCATTATGCTGACGTGGTAATTGATCATGCCAAAGAATACGGCTGTTACCCGTATCTGCCACCCACAAGCCATTTTGGTAAAAACAGCTATCATAACACCAATTGAGGGTGTAGGCTTCGGGAAACCACTTGAATTGATTTTGGCCGTTTTGATCAATGTCCGGCTGACCAATGATGACATCTGCTGGTCTGCTGAGGCCGTCGCGCCAATTGTGCCAAAGCAATACCCGATAGTACTGTGTATCAGTAATGGCCATTGCCCCTGCTGGCGAAACCTTAACGGAATAAGGCCAGATGGCATCCTTGTGGTCATAGTCCCTGTCTGAAAAAGAAGGCTTCCCAATTACCTGATCCGCAGCAGCAAAATTGGTGGTAGGGATGTTTTCAAAGAACAGGACCCGCCGATTGCCCGTATCAGCAATCCATAAAGCTTTCCCATCCGACCAAACGCCATAGGGCCAGTTTAAGGATTGCGCGCTGGGTGAGGCCGCTATGCCTTTAACATTTGGCGCATTGTGCCCAAAGTCCGGCTGGCCAATGACTACATCAGCAGCCTGCCCATCATGGCTTGGAAAAGTATGCCAGACCAGCACACGATGGTTCCATGCATCAGCAACAATCAAGCGCACACCATCCGTCCACAATCCAGACGGATACAGGAGGGTCGAAGCGCTTACCTTGCCGCCGGCATTCCGCCCGACCCCAGCGGCTGTGGCCTGTCCCAGAGTAATATCAGGTTTGGCGAAAGCTCCATCTGGAATCTGGTTCCAGATAAACAGACGGTTTTGGCCGGTATCAGTAACCAGAATGCGGCCATTTTTGAGGAAAACACCTCTTGGCGCAAGCAAAGGATTGTCTGTTTCCCCTTCAAAAATCTGGATGGCCGATAATAAGTGTTCGTTGAACACACGGTCCTGTATTTGATTCATGTTCATGATCAACAAATTCGTGGTAATTGTTCTCCTACCAGCATCTGCACAACCCGTTTGCCGCCGATTCCACTACGAAGGATGACCTGGCCAGCGTGTTCTGGGACGATTTCTCCAATGATATCCGCTTGCTCAAAACCATCGATCTTACGCAGGCTTTCCAGACAGGCATCTGCCAGATCCGGTGAAACGACCGTGAGGAAAACGCCTTCATTGGCAACATATAAGGGGTCCAGCCCAAGTAACTCACAGCCCCCGCGTACTTCCTCCAACATGGGAATCCGATGGTTGTGAATCTCAATGCCCTTTTGTGCATCCCGCGCCAATTCATTGAGGCTGGCAGCCACGCCACCCCGGGTTGGGTCGCGAAAGAAACGGATGCCTGCACCAAATTGGTCCAGCAAAGGAATGGTCGCCTGATGTAGGGATCGGGTATCACTCTGCATGTTTGTTCCGAATTCTAAACCTTCCCGCACCGATAAAATGGCAATCCCATGAGTGGCAATCGGGCCACTCACGATAATCTTGTCGCCAATTTGAATGTGATCGCTACCAATGTTTGCCTGAGGATGCTTTTGTCCAATCCCACTGGTGTTGATAAAAATCTGATCCCCCTTTCCTCTTTCGACTACTTTTGTATCACCTGTCACAACCTGAACATTTGCGATCCCGCCGGCACGTTTGATTCCTTGCAAGCACTCCCACAAAGCATCTATTACCAGACCTTCCTCCAAAATCAGTCCCAGCGAAAGGTATTTGGGAATGGCACCACTCATGGCCAGATCATTCACCGTTCCATTTACAGATAGCTCCCCAATGTTTCCACCGGGAAAAAAGATCGGTGAAATCACAAAACTATCAGTTGTGAACACCAGGTCTCCTTCCAGCCGAAAACTGGCGCCATCATGTCGTTGGTCGAGGATGGGGTTGCCGAGAGCTTCAAAAATCACTTTGTCCAGTAGTTGATTGG
>JBCBZF010000184.1:0-8560 GCA_039815525.1 Bacteroidota bacterium
ATTCCGATCAGCCTGTTGGCAAAATCCTCCGCCCGTCCGGAAAACTTCATCGGGATTCACTTTTTCTCTCCGGTTGACAAAATGCCATTGGTAGAGATCATTGTAGGCGAAAAAACAGGTCCCAAAGCCATTGCAGCGGCGGTTGATTATACCGTAGCAGTGGGCAAAATTCCAATCGTGGTCAATGACAGCCGGGGCTTTTTCACTTCCCGTTGCTTTGGCACCTATGTGAGCGAAGGCATGTTTCTGCTCGAAGAAGGTGTCCCCGCAGTGATGATTGAAAACATCGCCAAGAAGCAGGGTATGCCAGTCGGTCCATTGGCAGTGCATGACGAAGTGAGTCTGACGCTTAGCATGCATGTTTTTGAAAGCGATCCGACCCCTGACAAACCAGAAGCGCAGACCAGGCTGTATAAAATGGTCAAGGATTTGGTCGAAAACCACGGTCGAAAAGGCAAAAAAGAAGGGGCTGGCTTTTATGACTACCCGCAAGGTGGCAAAAAGAAGCTCTGGAAAGGTCTGAAAGATCTGTACAATGCCAAGCCTGATGCCCTGGATGAGCAAACGATTACCAAACGTATCATGCACCGTCAGGCGTTGGAAAGCTATCGCTGCCTGGATGAAGGCGTGCTGCGATCCACCACGGATGGAGACCTTGGATCAGTTCTGGCCTGGGGATTCCCGATTTACACCGGTGGTGCGATTTCCTATATCGATTATGTCGGGATGCAGCAGTTCATCGCAGATTGCGATGCCTTTGCCGCGACTTATGGTTCTCACTGGAATGTACCCGACAGCCTGCGACAACTGGCAGCAAAGGGGCGTTCCGTCCATGAATTTGGCAAGGTGGGTGAGCCTGCGGCTTAACCTTCATAACGTAGCATCGGACGCGGTCTTTAATTCAGGCATCGGATACGGCCCTTATTTTATGCATCGAACGCGGTCCTTATTTTATGCATCGGACGCGGTCCGATGCTACGTTTCACAATGACATTGGTGGCGTCGGTCTGCGACCGGTGCAAGAAACAACATAATGCAAGCATTATCTGGCCTAAAAATCGTCGATTTCACCCGTCTCTTACCCGGACCACTGGCCACCCAGCTCCTGGTCAAAATGGGAGCAGAAGTCATTCGCATTGAGCATCCCCGTCGTATCGACTACGCAAAACTGGGCCTCAATCCGGTGGAAGGCGTGAGTGTGTTGTTTCACCAGTTGAATACGGGCAAGGAGATTCGCACCATCGATTACAATGATGCAGAAGGCAAACAGGCCATCATGGATCTGTTGGCAGATGCAGATGTGCTGATCGAACAATTTCGGCCCGGTGCGATGGATGCCTGGGAACTTGGCTATGCAGAGCTGAAAGCACAATTTCCACAATTGGTTTATGTCTCACTTTCTGGTTATGGGCAAAGCGGGCCAAAGCGCAATGAGGCGGGCCATGATGTCAACTATCTGGCCCAAAATGGCATTCTCAGCCTGATGAAGGATGAAAACGGAAAACCGACCATTTCGGATACACAGTTTGCGGACATTGGTGGGGCATATATGGCCGTGATGGCACTTCAGGCAGCCCTACTGCAAAGAAACCAAACTGGTACAGGAAGTTTTGTGGACGTCTCACTGTGCGATTCCATGCTTCCCTACCTCGCCATTCCGCACAGTTTTCAGGCTGCGAACATGGATTATCGGCAGGTAAACGTCATCAATGGGAAAACAGCGGTCAATTATACCACCTACGAGTGTGCAGATGGCAAATGGCTGGCCGTGGGTGCTTTGGAAATCAAATTCTGGAACAACCTCTGCGCAGTTGTAGACAAGCCGGATTGGGCGAGAAAAAACCAACTGGCGCTTTTGAACAACATTTTTCCCAAAGAAGAAGTGATTGCCCTGTTCAAAAGCAAAAAACGGGATGAATGGTCAGAGATCTTTGCCGGAACAGATACCTGCGTTTCTCCGATTTTGGAAGTCGAGGAATTGGAAAACGATCCTTACCACCAGGCAAAAGGTAATTTTGAAAGCTTCACGACCAAAGGCGGCACCCAATTACCGTCCACTGCCCTACCCTTTGATATTTCTATATGAAAACGGTCCGGATCGAATTCATTTCTGATTTCATCTGTCCCTGGTGTTATATCGGGAAGGCACGTTTGGAAAGAGTAGAAAAAATGCTCGCTGAAGAGATTCACTTACAAATCGAGGCGCAGCCTTTTCAATTGTATGCATTTATCCCCAAAGGCGGACTGCCCAAATCTGACTTTGCCAAACGGACCAAATATGGCATGGGTCGCAGTTTGCGACAAGCGGCAGAGATTGAAGGCATTGAACTGAATTATCGTCACATCGAACGCATTCCCAATAGCCGCGACGCCCATCGGTTGGTTAGCTTGATTGAAGCTTTTATCCCCCAATACCAAACCGCCAAACAAATTTTCCACGACTATATTGAACAGGGACAAAACATCGAAGACATTGACTACCTGCTTACCTTGGGTAGGATCGCGGGATTGCCGGATGAAACCCTGGACGATTTTACAAAAGCAGAAGCAGGGAAATCATTGTTGGCGCAAACGCTGGCCCATTGGCAGGCCGAATTTGTTTCAGTGGTTCCCAGCCTGCGGCTGGATGGAAAATTCATGGTTCCCGGCCTGCAGGATGCAGACACCTGGGTGAATTATATCCGGCGGGCAGCAGAGTTACAGGCTTAATCCCCTTACCACTCAAGGACAATTTTCCCGAAGTGCTGACCGCTTTCCTGATAGCGAAAAGCCTCTGTCAACTCATCAAAGTCAAAACTGCGGTCAATGACCGGTTTTATCCCTGCAATCTCAATCGCATCGACCATTTTCTCCTGCATAACCCGGCTGCCAACAGCAATGCCATTCATCGTCAGGTGTTTGAAAAAGAGTTTCGGAAAAGTGATTTCGCCTTTGCGGCCATTGCCCAGTATCCCGATCGAGACAATGTGTCCCCCGACTTTGGCTGCCTCAATCGAATTGTACATGGTACTGCCACCGCCCACATCAAGAACGTGATCGACCCCTCCACCGGTCATTTTGAAAATGCTTTTGCCCCAGCGGCTGTCTTTTGTGTAATTGATCACCGCTTCTGCGCCCAGTGCTTTCAAGCGTTCGGCTTTGGTCTCAGAGGAAGTCGTGGCAAAAACTTTGGCACCAGCCATTTTCGCCAATTGCAGGGCAAAAATGGACATGCCACCGCTGCCTTCAATTAAAACGGTATCACTTGCTTCGATTTTCCCTTCCACCATCAATGCCCGCCAGGCTGTCAAAGCTGCACACGGCAGGGTCGCTGCCTCAGCATAGGAATAGCCTACTGGCATCCGTGTAAGCGCATCGGCAGAAACCACTGATTGCTCGGTCATATACCCATCCACTGTTTCGCCGCTTATGGAGCGGGTTTTGGCAATGGATGGCCGTCCTTCTATCCAATTCGGAAAAAACATGGACATGACTTTGTCTCCGGCTTTCCATTGCCAGACATCTTCGCCTACAGCCACCACCTCTCCTGCCCCATCAGACATGGGGATGCGACCTTCAGGAACCGGAATCCCACCAATTGCCACGAGATAATCATGATAATTCAAGGAAGTGGCATGCCATCGAACCAGGATCTGACCGGGTCCGGGATGGAGTTGAGGATGACTTTGGACAGAAAGGTGGTCAAGTCCGCCGGGGGAAAGAATATGGATGCTGCGCATTGCGTGTTTTTACCGCAATATACGCTGCATCCATTGGAGATCAGCATCCAGTCAATCCTTGATCCACTTAACCCATTTCGCTTTCTCAGCTTGCCGAATTTCTATCAGGTATACGCCATCCGGCAGCTCAGAAAAATCTTCCTCCCATTGGCCATTTGCCCTAAAGGTGGCAACTTCCTGACTGTCGAGATTCAGAATTTCAATCTCAAAAGCCTGACCATTTTCAATCATAATGTTCAATTCTCCTCCTGATGGATTCGGGTAAACATTAAAAGCGAAAGTACTTTCACCTTCCAAATTGGTAATCACTGGATCTAAACCTGCCAGTCGGGCTTCCAGTTGGGCAAGGTATAGGGAAGGAATGGCTAAATCCGTTTGCCCGGTCCCTTCAATGAATCCAGACGCGCCTGGAAATGGCCCATTCCCCGTCAGCTGCCCATTACATCCAATCGCATAATTCTGCGCCGTCGGCGGCTTTTGGACCAGGATCGTTCCATCATCAGCATCACAATTCCAGGCCACAGAATGTGCCGCGGCCCAGCCATGTCCGGTTCCAAAATCTCCGCGATTGAACAAGGCAATCAGGCGATTGCCAGCTGATCGAGTTGCCGTCTCGGCCTGATTGTCAAACAACAAACCCATGCTCCAACGTCGATGTCCTTCGCTGGCCGTATATGCGCCTTCGGATTCGCAATGCAGAAACACACAGCCCGAAACCGATGAGGTTCCGTTGGACACATAATGATGTCGGCCATTGGACGCACGACAATCTCTCACCAGTACCTGAGAAGAAGCTCTGAGCAAATCGAAGTTGTACATGTTCCCACCAACCACTTCTGCATGTGGGTCAAGCGCTTCACAGTCCTGAATGGTGATACGTGTAGCGGTTTGGGTCAAAATACCAGCCAGACCGAAGTGTAAAAATGTACAGTTTGTCACCCAGGCATCTTCCACCTGTGTCAAGGCCAAGGCATTCCAGGCATGGGCCTCATCCGTCGGGCCAGTGGTTTCAATTTCAATCCGCAGATTTTCCACACCTACTTCCGTCACCAATCCAGCCCGATCGTATTTGTAGACGAAGCTGGGAGAGAGGGACTTATTCAGCGTATTGTATAATGGTACGTCTAGCGTTAGGGTGCTGTCGTCAATCGATACGATTCTGCGGTTAAACGTCAAAGGCTGGCTGCCAAAGGTCCATGCATTATCGGCCACCACCCCACCATCATCAATGGCTTGAAGCCATTCATTGGTGCAGGGATGGTTGATGACGACATTGTCGCCTGCGGCATAGTACTCTGGATGTTCCACCCGGATCTGGCGGTCTCCCACATACACAATTTCTGAGGTCAGAAAGCTGGACGTATTGGGGACACGTCCTTCCCAGCGGGTATCAGTTCCTCCCCCAACGACCAGGATTGTTCGCTTACTGGGTACATTGCCAACACCGGCCAGGACCGTATTCATACTGGGATCTGCCCCATTACCGCTGCCCCGCAATACCACACCATTCGCAGAAATGGTCAGTGTACCCTGAATCTCATAGCGCCCGGTGTCTAGCAAAACTGCCCCCCGATATCCGTCCGTGTCTGGTGTCAGAGCACTGATTGAATCAATTGCCGCTTGAATATGGGCGGTATTGTCTCCGGCGATCGGACCGATCGTTACACGGTTTGGGACCATCGGCAGGTCAATGCCACCACCACGGTAGCCGGCATGGCTAAAATCCGGGATTTTATTCCCTTCTGCATCTGGCTGATAGTTCAGACGACCATCTGCGTCTTTCCACACAATGCTGGATTGCCATTGTGAAAAGAGCAGAAAAGGTGAAAACAGGACTGCGAGGATGAGCAGTTTTTTATTCATGTTTGGGCGTATCATCTTCTTCATATACTGAGTGAGAAAAGGGGAAAGCCTGCATGCTCTCCCCAATATGATTTATCTGATAATGAGCTTTTGCACCTCAGTTCCATTACTTCCTGTCATCCGGAGCAGATACAACCCAGCCGGCAGCAAATCAAGCACGAGCTGTACCTCGTTCTGAGTCGTTCTGTCAAAGCTTTTATCACTGTATATCAATTGACCGGCGGCATTCAACAGGCTGAAACGATCATCCATATTTTCCTGATCCATTTCAATCTTGAGTGTTTGTCCAGAAACAATTGGATTCGGATACATTTTCACTGAACGGACAGCCAACTCATCTTCGATTTCAACGGCCACGCAGGTCGAATTGAGATTGGCATCAGGTGGAGAACCGAGGCTCACATAATCGATGTGAAATTCATTTCCGGGAAAATTGGCTTCTTCCCGGTTGAGGTAGAGGAAAATGTCTCTCAGATCAGTTGAATCAAAATTATCCAGGTTGGCCCCTCCAAAGTCGAAGACAACATCGGTCCATTGACTTAATCCACCCGGAATGGTCTGCTCCAGAATGAGGGTACGTTCATCACTGCTACCGGTTCCACCCCGTAAGGTGGCCGCAAAATCCACCTCTTCAAGGCTACGCACCCGAGCATAAAACATCAAGTTGCCGGAAAGATCCGAAAGATCATTCCCCATTTCATCTTGCGGATTCAAAATGATGGGACGAAAGGGTGGATGGGGGTCAAGAATCGGTTCTGTCACAGCAATGATCAGTTCACTACAACTTGTGTCAACTGTCTGCGTAAGTTGGACCGCTCCTGAACCGGACGTAACTGGATCAAGGGTATCGGCCCAATGGAGCACCCAGGGAAATTCAAACGCAGGAGGCAGTGGGCAAGGAGATAAAGTAGACGCATCAGGTTTACGCCCGAAAGCAAAATAGTCGATCCAAAACTGGTTCCCGGCAAAATTATCTTCACCAAAATCCAGGTACAGCCAAATATCCCGCAAATCGGTAGAATCAAAGCCCCCAATGGTATTGGTATCAAAGCTAAAACTTACTTCGGTCCACGTACTGGTGTCCCCCGGAATTTCCTGGCTGATGCGACTGGTACGGAAGCCACTGGAGCCATCTCCAGAACGCAGGAGAAAAGCCAGTTCAACCGTATCCAGGCTTCTGACCCGGAGATAAAAATCCATGCTACCACTCAGATCCATGATATCATTGCCACTGGTATCCTGCGGATTGATAATGACCGGGCTGGTTCCATTCCAGGGATTGCTAGCGGTATCGGACACGGTTAGGAATAACTGACTACAGGCAGAATCAATGCTTTGTGTTAATGTCGCGGCAGCACTACCGCTCAGTAAAGGGTCAGTGCTTGTATCGTAATGTAAGACATAGTCTATGCCCATTATGGGTGGTGTCATCATTGAATCTCCGCAAGTAGAAAAGGTGCCGCTATCAGGTTTTGCCCCAATAGAGAAATAGTCGAAATAGAATGCGTTTCCGGCAAAATTGTCTACCCCAGGGTCCAGATAGAACCAGATATCCCGCAAGTCGGTCGAATCAAAGCCACCAATGGTGCTGGCATCGAAGGTGTAGGTCAGCTCAGTCCAGGTTGTGGTGTCTCCCGGCACAATTTGTTCAAGGCGATTGGTGCGTAGGGCGCTGGAACCATCACCCGCTCGTAAAAGCAGACCCAGTGTAACCGTTTCCAGGCTTTTGACCCGAACATGGAAAGACATATTGCCTGAAAGGTCAGCCAAATCACCCGCCCCGCCTGGCAGTTGCGGATTGATGATCAAGGGACTGAAAGAAGGCAAAGGCGCATTGACGGTATCTGTAACCGAAAGTGCCAACAAACTACAGGTAGAATCCAGTGTTTGTGTCAATGCAGCGCCACCGCTGCCACTGAAAGTCGGATCTAAAGAACCGGCCCAGTGATCTACATAAAGCGGCGGATTGACGGGGGGCATGACGACCATGCCCGGACAAGTTGACCAGGTGGCACTATCAGGGGCTTCTCCAATGGAGAAATAATCAAAATAGAATTCATTGCCGGCAAAATTGGCGCTACCCGGATCCAGGTAAAACCAGACATCCCGCAAATCGGTGGAATCAAAGCCGCCAATGGTTCCGGCATCAAACGTAAAAGTCAGTTCGGTCCAATTGACGGTATCGCCGGGAACCATTTGTTCGCTTCCATCCCGTTCGAACGCGCATAACGACCGTTCCCGTATATTTAGTCATCAACCCAGTCCCGATTCGCGTCAACAGCCGTGAAACGTCACGAACCCCACCTTCATCCAAGCGTGGGACGAAGCACAAGGAAACGAACACATGAGAACACTGACTGGGATGCAAGGAGGGCCACGTCCCCAACAATACGACTACGACGACAAGCACCACGACGAAAGCGACACACACATGGAACAACACCAGAAAACTGGCGATGATGATGTTCGTACGGCGCCTGCTCCGAGTGCCACCGTGCAACACGCAGCGACGCAGGTCTTTCGGTCCCTCCCATACAACCACGTGGAACTTAACCTCAGAGCCCTTCCTCATCCCATCTCCTGCCCTGGTGACCGCACAACACACAACACCCCTTCCACCTCGCCCCCGCCCACACCGAAGCAACAGCACTTCCAAGTACGGTACGGCACCAGAATGCTGCTCATGCTTCGCGCAATCGTGCCCTCCCTCCCCGCCCGCTCCCCGCCCACCACACCCACACCGAGCCCCGAACGAGGGTCACCAGTCGCGGACGGCCGAGAGCGGCAGCACCAGCATCGGCGGCACCCTGGTCCCATCAGCCCGGACACGAGAACCACCCCCCCCCGGCGCCCTCCATCGCCCGCCGTCATTCGGCGGGGCTCCCCACCTCCCCGCTCCCCCTCCATCCCCCCCTCGGCCACCAAATCCGCCCGCTTCCGCGCCCGCCCCCCCGTACCCGTCTTCCGGTAACGCGGCC
>JBCBZF010000286.1:0-7092 GCA_039815525.1 Bacteroidota bacterium
GTTTCATAGAGCAAACGCGCTTTGGCCACCCGGATGTCCAGCCCATAAAACACATCATCAAAGCGGGTCAATAGTTGTTCGAATTCGTGATTGGCTTGTTTGTATGATTGCTGAAAGTAAAAAATCAGGCCGTGGCAGTAATGCTCCAACTGCTGCCGCTGGGCCGGAATGAAATACTGGCTGTTGTCTGCCAGAAAGTTTTTGACCCAATCGAAATTCCGTTTGTTCAGATAATATCCCACCAGATTCTTGACGTGCCAGGTGAAAATGATGCCGTTGTACCAGAGAAGCTTTCGGTCAATCATGATTTGGTACAAACCTTCAAATTCATCCACATATTGTTGCTCCCCACTGCGCATACGCGCTGCCGCGAAATTGATGCTGGCCGTCATGATCTCCCGCACTTCTGCATCGAAAACATCATCGAGCTGATGGAGAATCAATTCTTTCAGTGCCGGATAATGCCGTGCAGCATCTTCACCCTGATACAGACGCATCAGCCGATCATAAGCATGCAACATGGGGTGCCAGTCTTCCGGCCGCTCCCTTAACTCCCGTAACAATGGCGCAATGGACAAGCTCTGGATGGATTGTGCATGTAAACTCTGGCTATGACTTTGCTGGGCCAGGGCATATTTAAGCCTCCGTAACAAAAAGTCCTGGTCAATCAGATGCGTGGCCTGATCGAAGTTGGGAACATAGCCTCTTTCCGCTTGAAAATTCAAGTAAGTTGTATGTGCATCAATGATGTTGGCGCGAATGTGGAAGCTTCGATCCTGCAAGAGACTGTTCCCCAATATCCTTTCTCCTTTCTGATAAAAGCCTGCAAAATATTGATGGGCGCTTATGTCATTCAGTCCTTCTAATTGATGTTGCAACCGGAGTTCTGGTTTTATCCGATACATCTCCTGTCCCAAAAACTGGTGCAATAAAGCGTTGAGAGCACTGAATGCTTTGCGGATGATGTTCTGATCAAAAACCCGTTTGCCTTTCCAAACTTCATAGATACCAGTCTCTCCGCGCGCAGCGGTTTTCTCCTCCTGCAGCAATGTCAATAAAAGGCTGAGATCCTTCCGTCGGTTGAAATAGGGACTTTGGACAAAATATTGGAAGTCTTTTTGTTGCTCTTCTGACAGTAGGGATAGATGGAACAAGAGTTTTTGCATGGAATTTTATAGAGTATGGAGTCAATATAATAAATTGACTAATAGGTATTTGTAGAATGAGAGTGTGTTTATTGAAAAAATTGAGTTAGAATTTTTTGTTATATGATTCCTTTTTGTTTCGAATGCCTGAAGTGAATTTGCAGACGTCAATCATCTTTTGCCCCAAGTCTGCTATGCACTTCATGTTCAAAAAATATATTCTTTTTCTGGTGGTAGGCCTATGCGCAGTGCTTGGACTGCGTGCGCAAGCGCCCTTTACAAGCCTGATTCGCGAACCAATTGTGGTAGAAAAGGATACGACGCCAGGGGGAGAGAACCGATATAAGGAAGTTGATGAGCAGGAAGCCATTAAGTTTCTGGAAAGTTTAAGTTCAGCAAGCAGAGAAACTGATGACGCGGTTGATGCCGATGAGGAAAAGGAAAAAACCGAGAAGAAAGCGGTGGATTTTTTTGCCAATAACTCTCTCAGTCTTTCTCTTTTAAACAAAGGGATCAACCGCCTATCAGTCAGTTCTCAGGTTCTGCACTACAAATTCTATATCGCCAATCCTGCGGAAGATGACACCGATCGGAAAAATCGATACAATCTGCCTTTTTTCCTGATTACCCGTCTTTCAAGCAATTATGATTCTCTGCAGGCTTCTTCCGCGCTGGATGTGCTTGATTATGAAGCCGCGCCATTCACCATGCGGCTGATGCCTTCCTGGAAAATCACTTCAGATAAGCACACAGACATTCTGTTTTTGGGCTTGTATACCGATCTGCGGGCGATCAATCTGTTTGCTGGTGAGGCGGCAAATGCAGACGTCCGTTTGGTGGGCAGTGGCGGAATCGGCTTTACCTATCAGGGAGATGGGCAAGCTGGTGTGTACAACAAATTTGGTGAAAGTGTGGCTGGCCGTTATTCCTTCTCGGTGATGCTGCAGGGCGCATTGGGCGACAAGGATCTCATGGAACAATTGTTTGAGACCGAATCCAATGTGGTCGGCTCTATCCAAAGCTATCTGTTTTTCAAGGCCAACTCAGCCACCGACAACCAAAGCCTGAACGTCAAGATTGGCTACCAATACTTTTTTCAGCCAACCCAGGCCGGCAGTCAGCACAATTTTACAGTTGCGCTCGGGATTTAAAACACAAACAAATTAACCAGTCATCATGAACGAATCATTGTTGAAATCAGCCCTTGAAAGGGACCATAGCGACAAAACCGTTGCCCAGCTACATCACCTGCTTAAGGCAATTACCCCAATCTTGCCGACGGAAGTTTTTCGGGAGGCTCTGGACAAAAGTGAGATCAAAAACCTCAAAAGAGCGAAGAAAAATGAGTTGGTGGCACTCCTGCAGATGTTGAACGAAAGCTATGAAAGCAGTTGGGAAGAGTTAGTTGAGTTCGCCAATGAAAACATCATTCGGACCCTCAAAGAAACAAATGGAGACCTTCGCATTCAGAATGCTGAAGACGCAGATTTTACTGCGGAATTGGGGAACATCGATTTCGAAGACCTCATTGGTGGTCCATTGGTAGCGGCGGTGGAAGCTCAGGGCATGGCCGCACTCGGGACGATCAAATTCATCCAGGAAGTCGGCTTTGAGCCGAGATCGGAAGAGGATGATACCAACAAAGTCCGAACGGTGGATTTTTCCTATGTCCGAACCGTGAACAATGAAGACGGGACAACACGACAGGAGAAAGTCAACATCAATGTCCCGCTGTTGACCATGGTCAATGTGCCAAGCTTCCGCATTGAGAATGTTGACATCGATTTCAATGTCAAGCTGAACTCTGTCTTCAAGGAGAACATCACCAATACGCTTGGGATAGGTGGCGGTGTGAAAGGCATCTTCAAAGTCATACAGTTTAAGGTTACGCCCTCTTTCCAGCGAACCTCAAACCGTGGCACCGAAGTCAAAAAAGAGTACACCATGGGCGTAAAAGTCCGTGCGACCTCAGATGAGATTCCAGCCGGTCTGGAACGAATTCTCGGTTTGCTGGGAGATTATCAGGAAGAAGATGCGTCTTAAGCTATCAGAATATCTGGGCCATCTGAATCAGGAGGTCGTCCGTGGACGGATGCAGGGAGATCTGAGAGCAATAGAAGTGGCAAAGGCCTATGCAAGTGACAAACTCCTACGCCATTTCTCTGCTCCGCACTATTTGATGCCACTGGTTCGGATGGATATCCCGGTTAGGGTTTCCAGTGCAGAACTCAGGCACCAGTATCAGTTTCGTTTCCTGAAGGAGGACTTTGTGTCAGATTTCAATCAGCGTCTCAATGCTTTCAACCGGGTGGAAGGTCTGCGTATTCCGCTGTTTAAGGCAGATGAGCTACCGGATCAGGACATGGAGATGTGGTTAGAACGTCTGCAAGAAGAGCCGGAAACATTCCGGGATGATCTTGATACCTGGCTGGACAAGAGCATCGAAGCCGCAGCATGGGAAAAGATTTTCATCAGGAAAAATGCTGTCAAAAAACTGCCTGCCGAACAACGACAAGCGATTCGGGCCATGAGCATGGAGACAATGAAGACTTTTTTTGTGCCAATTCGCCGTGAGGTCAAAGATATCATTTTTGATACGGGTGGTGCTGGACAAGGCAGCAATGACATGGTCATCAATATCCATGTGGAGATGCTGGACGAAGGCTTCAGACTGATGAAGACGGATGAAAACGAACCGGAAATCGTCTTTGGGTAATGAAAACCTTTGTCCACTTCATGCAGCAGCAGTTGGAGGAGAAACGGCAGCGCTTGATCGAACTGAGGGAAATCTATCTCAAACGTGGCTATGCCTTCCCCGCTTCTTTTACTGCCTTCATGGAGGATTGTCAAACTTGTTTGAAAGAGCTGGGCAAGACTGAAGCTGAAAGTGTGCTAAGCCGCAATCGGGTGTTTTTCGACAATTGTCTGAAAGGCATCCATCCCATCCGGATGGAAAAAGTGTCTACCCACAAACGGGCCATGATGTGGGCGCTGGCACCTGAACCCATGCAGCAAATTGAAAACATTCTTCTGAACGAACTGGAGAAAGTAAACGAAAAGCTGAAGTCGGCCAATGTGGATGTACAGAATGTATTACTCATGGCTTTGCAAACAGGTGTACTCAAGCGGCAGGCACTTGATCAAATCACGAATCTGGATGCAGTAGATGCGCTCTGGGCAAAATTGTGTCAGGACGACAATGTTAATCTGCTCCACCAGAAGCTGTTGTTGAGCATATATCGGCAAGACATTCTGATCCTCATGGATCAAAACATTCAACGCATACAAACACGATAAAATGAACAAGCAAGAAACCTTCACGAGTCAGGTCATGCCTGACCGCTATATCCTGGTACTTCCGGAAGATACCAGCATCTACCAGACCAAACTGGAAAAGGAACTGCAAACGACATTGCTTTCCTCCAGCGAATTGAAAGGAGACGGAAGCCTGCAGTCTGCTATGGCCGATGGCAACAGCCTCTTATTCAAAAATCTCGGCATTGCCGTGGTGGATGGTGTGTCAGCGGAACAAATGCGCATGCTGGCCGAGGACAATGACTGGGTCATTTCCTATGAGCGTGAACGAGAATTTACACCCGTCGGACGACTTGAAGAACAACTTGACAGTGTGCGGGATCTGGCTGCTGATCTGCGCAAAGAACTCCAGCGTTTTGAAGACATCGTCAATGATTTGAAGCTCTCCCCGGAAGGGCCAGAAAAAATGACCTGGGGGTTGCAATCAGTTGGTTGGACGCCTCGGTCCTACACTGGCAAGGGAATTAAGGTAGCCGTGCTGGACACCGGCATTGATCTGGGACATCCGGATTTCGCTGGCCGCTAGATCCTGGGCAAATCATTCATTCCAGGCGAAGCCTGGGATGCGGATGGCAACGGACATGGAACCCATTGTGCGGGAACCGCAGTTGGCAAACTGGCCCATACCAATGGCATGCGATATGGCATCGCGGATGAGGCAATCCTCTACGTAGGCAAGGTATTGTCCAATGCTGGAAGCGGAAGTACCAGTGGAATCATCGATGCCATCGACTGGGCGATTGAAAAAGGCTGCCGGGTGATTTCCATGTCTTTGGGGTCTTCGGTTCGCAAAGGGGAAGGCCCGTCTGCCTCTTTTGAAAGAGCCGGTCGGCGGGCGATTCGGAACAATTGTCTGCTGATCGCAGCCGCCGGGAATGACAGCCGCCGGCCTGGATTGATCGTCCCGGTGAGCAGCCCCGCCAATGCCGAATCTATCATGGCGGTTGGGGCAGTCGACGAGGACATGATCGTGGCTTCCTTTTCCAATGGCGGCCTGAATGACAATGACGGAGGCCGGGTGGATCTGGTCGCACCCGGTGTCAGGGTCTTCAGTGCCTATTCCCTGCAGAGTCCTGGTGGAAAACGCTACAAAGAACTAAACGGGACCAGCATGGCCACACCCCATGTAGCAGGTATCGCGGCTCAATATTGTGAGGCCTACCCGGACCTGACGGCCCTGGAAATTTGGTTGAAGCTCGAAAAAAATGCTTTGGCCCTCAACCATCAATTAAAACGAGATGTCGGACAAGGGCTGGTGCAGGCTCTTTAAGTGAGGTTCAATGAAATAATAATAAAATCATGAAAATAAAGAATATAGTAAGCTCGCTTGCCATCGCACTCTGGATGCTTCTCGCAGGATATGTGAGTATCGGAGGGATGGCGATGATTGAGGCCACTGAAGAAGTGAGAAAAGTCGAAGAGAGAATAAATGAAGAGATTGTCTATGAAATTGTAGATAAAAATGGGAATTCTGACTCAGTCTTCGAATCGCTTAGCAGAAAGGGAAAACCCATTCATGCACAAGAAAAAGAAGTTGTTAGAAGATTAGAGAAAGTTTATTGGTACTTCGGCCATCCAGAGTACTCCTACATATTGTTCCTGACGATCATGCCTTTTTTTCCATTGTTATTTCTGGTTGCAGGTTCGAATGGGGTTTTAGGAGCAATGATTAAATTGTTTTATGACCATTTCTGGAATAAAATTCCAATAAAAGACTCAAATTATATTGTCGTCCCGATATTGGGTTTCGGTCTTGGTGTAGCTGTCTTTACAGTTTCTTATTCATTCGGGTCATTATTCGGGTCGCCATTTTTGAGCATCGTCTCAATGCTTTCTTCGAGCTTGTTTGCAGGCTGGTTTAGTAAAATGTTCCGGACCTGGATCATTTCAAAACTGCCTATTCAGGAAGAAAAGCCTGAGGGTGCAGAAACGATTGAAAAGCAATAACCATCTCAATTTATCATCTATCGGTCAATGATGGTGATGCCGAATGAAAGGCTTGATCCTTTCATTGACCATCTCAATCGTCATTCAAATGTGCAGGATGTATGTGTCCTGGGCGAAAACGAAAAGGTGCTTGCTTGGCTCACCAATACCCAAATAGTGCGTTATCGTAAAAATTTAGCGTAGCTATCACGAAAACATTTATCTGTTTAACATTATTTCTGATGAAAAAAGTATCTGTATTGCTGTTAGCGGCATGCCTGAGTGTGCTTAGCATAAGCACCGGCTGTGAGGAGGGAGAATGTATTGCCCTCGAAGTTCTGGACTTGGTCCTGGAGAAAGTGGGGAAGCCTAGCCTGGAAGAGTTGGGACCTTTTGGCGCGGCAACTTATGAGTTTATCTCCGTTGTGGTCAATGACATCAAAGATGAAAGTTGTGAAGACAATTCATCTAAAGTGGCGCTGAGCATTCCTGAAACAACCTATTTACAAACGCTTTCCTATCGGGCCAGTTCAAACGAAGACTTTCAGGTGGTTTTTGATACGGCCCTGGTGGTTGAAGGCAGGCCCGAATTGGTGGCGTATGAATTTGAATACACAATGGAATATGAATTCCTGATGAATGGTGAATATCAGCTTGAAGCCGTGGTAGATGCCAATAAGCAGATGGAGGAGCGGAAGGAAGACAA
>JBCBZF010000907.1:0-2991 GCA_039815525.1 Bacteroidota bacterium
CAGTAAGGATAGAGGGAGAAGAGCCTTTCAAGCTATATCTATCAGCAAGTCGTAGCGGACCCGAGGGACAGGTCCTGAATGCAAACCGATTCCCAGACGAATGGGCAGGCGGCCTTTTTTGTCCCGCTCCTGATTGTAGGTCTGAATGCTTCGCTGAATGTCCAGCGCAGCGTCAACGGCATCTTCGGTAGACTGAGGGAAAAGGGCCATGATGCCATCGCCATAATATTGGTTGACAAAGCCGCCCTGCTTTTTGATTATGGGTCCCACCCGACCGAGATAGGCATTGAGGAAGTTAAAATTTTCCTTGGGAGACATCTGCTCCGAAAGGGTGGTATAGTCGCGGATGTCGGAGAAAAAGACTGTCACTTTCTGCTCGACCTGGTCTCCCAATTGGACATCCAGAATGCTCTCATGCCCCAGGATGCGCAGGAATTCATAGGGCACAAAGCGACCGGTAGCAGAATTGATCCGCAGCAAATTGAGATGGGTTTTGATGCGGGCCAGCAATTCCTGCTTGGAAAAAGGCTTAACGATGTAGTCATTGGCGCCCTGTGAGAGACCCTGTACCAAATCTGCCACCTGATTTTTGGCGGTCAGCATGATCACCGGCAATTCGCTGGGCAGGTATCTCTCACGGATCTTCTGGCAAACTTCAAAGCCAGACATCTGTGGCATCATCACATCCAGCAACACCAGATCAAAATGCTCTCCTCTTTCGAGCGCTTCAAGCGCTTCCTGACCGTTCATGACCGTGGTCACAAAGTATTCTTCGGTGGAGAGATGATTTTTGAGAACCTGTTGGTTGATCGGTTCATCATCTACGGCCAGGATATGAATTTCAGTGTTACTAAGGGGGAAATTGTTTTTCCTGACACCATTCTCTCCTGCTTCTTTCTTCGTCTCTTCTACCGTAACAGGCATCATCGATGCAAAATCTTCACGTAAGCCACCAAGCACATCGGATTCTTGTGCAGGCAAGGGGGCCGATTTACTCAGAGGCAGACTAAAGGTAAAACGTGATCCCTGCATGGGTTCTGACTCTACGGAGATCCGACCGCCGTGCAGTTCGACCAATTGCCGGGTAATGCTGAGTCCCAATCCCGTACCACCAAAACGGCGGGCAGTTGATCCATCACCCTGCTCGAAGGATTCAAAAATGCGGGCTTGCTTATCTTTCGGGATGCCAATGCCGCTATCGGTTACGCTCACATACATCATTCCGTCCCGCTCCTCTGCATTGACGATGACTTTGCCTTCCTCGGTAAACTTGATCGCATTGCCGATCAGATTGTAGAGGATTTGCTGTAAACGATTTTCATCTGCATAAACCGGCGGCAGGCTTTCAGGGAGCTCATTGACGAGTGTCAATTCCTTATTGACCACCAATTGCTGACTGATCCGCAAAACCACTTTGACCAATGCGCGCAGGTCAATGGGTTTGGTCTGCAGTTCCAGCTCGTAGTTTTTCAGTTTGGAGAAATCCAGAATGTCATTGACCAGTCCGCTCAGTCTTTTGCCGGAGGAAACGATCATGCCGAGGTTTTCCTTCATGTCCCCGTTTAACTCTCCGGCCACACCATCCATCAAGGATTCAGTGATGCCGATGATGCCATTGAGGGGCGTGCGAAGTTCATGCGAGGTATTGGCCAAAAACTCATCTTTAAGTTTATCTGCCTGCCGCAGCTTTTCGTTGATGGCATTCTGGGCTTCCAGATTTTCTTTGAGGGCCTGTTCGCGTTCCTGGTCGACAATTCGTCTTTTGTAGCCCACACCCAACGCAAAAACTGCCAATTGTGCCACCACGCCGATTTCAGCTGTCAGAACGGCCTGATCAAAGGTGAGGAGAAACTCATCGAGTAAGACCATCATAGGGGTCACACCGATTCCCAACATCAGACAGATAATTGCAATCAGATAGAAAACCGCAAGGCGATTGCCTTTTCGATAGGCAAGCACTCCCAAAAAGATGATCAATACCAAACTCAGGGTAGAGGTCAAAAACATGGCTGAGACAGCAAGATCCGCCAATTCGTTCACCATATCCTCTCCAAGCGTATTGTTGAGCCAATTTCCAGTTCCTATCAGGGAAATCATGAAAGCTGGTGGAATGGCAATCACCCAGATATACCATTTGGTGATTTTGGACCATCTCAGTGAAATTTCAGCGATATTCAGAAAACGGAGGGAAAACCATAATAAGCCCGCACTGGCTACCCAGAATGCGAGAAAGTACGCAAACCATTCCAGCTCCCCATATTTGGGAAACCAACGATTGAAGAAGTAACCCGTAACGGCAAACAGCGATAAACCGACCAGGTATACCAAATAAGGAATGTACGTTCGGTCAGCTGAGGAAAACAGCAGCAACAGATAATAGAACCCCTGAAAAATCAGAATGCCCATAAAGATGGCAAGATTCCGAAGAGCCCGAGGCTCCTCTTTGGAAAAAAAACTTTCCTTTAGGTTGAGGAGATAGATACTGCTTGGCTGATTAAACTGGCTGAGACCTTTCAACCGAATATAAACGAGTTCAGAGCTGTCCTTGTCCAGTTCTGACCAGTAGATGTTTCGCCAATCTTCAAATGCTTTGTCTTCTACGTCGACATATTGTCCGTATAATAGTGTATCAAAGCCTCCTCCCCTTAAGGCCCGGTAAACATGAATGGTATCCCAGGTTGATTCATCCTTGCCCAGCATGGTGGGAAATTCTCCATCCCGGCCGGTCTGGTTATGAAAACGAAGTTTGAGCCAATAAACCGTGTCCTCAGATACAGGTACCTGAAAGGTTCTGTTACGTTGAAAACGCCCCTGGTTTTCAGCTTGTAAGATATCAGTCAGCGTCAGATCTCCACTTCCATCTTTCAGTATTCGAAAGGAGTTATAAATGCGGGAATAGAGATAGGAATTGGACCATGAGCTGTAATCATCATCAATGCCAAATCCATAGAAAGAGTTGAGTTCCTGCGCCATATGCATCAGGGAATCAGC
>JBCBZF010001299.1:0-1618 GCA_039815525.1 Bacteroidota bacterium
GATGATCAGGCCGATCAGCGCCATCATGAAGAATGAGCGGTATTTGCTTAGGTCCACTTTGGTGGTGGCACCAATCAGGGCCATGGCGGCAAAGGTTCCGGCTGTAATCAGGAAAGTTTGGAAAATAGACCCAAGGGAATAGATCCAAAAAATGTACGCCAGACTTACACCCATGGCCGTTGCAAAAATACCAAAGACGACACTGGCTGCCGTCAAACTCATTTTCCGCAGACGACTGGCAAAAATGAGATAAATAACCAATGGGGCAAACATGGTTACATAGTGCATAAAGCCTGAATAGAAGAAGCGAATCAGGGCTTCATTCTGGGCAACATACCAGGCTGCGCCTGCTGTAATCAATAAGCCGATCGACATTGCGGCATATACTGAACGCATGAAGGCATTGGCCCCTCCCGACTCCACATACTGTCGCCGAGTACTTTCTGCTACCGGGGCGTCATAATACTGTTTCATGAAAAATGTATAACGTTGAGATTTTGTCCTAATATACGGAATTCTCTGCATAAGGATGTCCGGAAATGTAGCACTTTTGCAAGCGCTCCCAAAGGGGCTTTCCAATTGTAAATTTTTGCCTAAATTCGGCCTTTAATCCTGAATAAAAATACTGATTACATACGCCATATGAGAGAAATTCAGTTCCGTGAAGCCGTTCGGGAGGCCATGCAGGAAGAAATGCGCCTCGACGATCGGGTATACCTCATGGGAGAGGAAGTCGCCGAATACAACGGTGCCTACAAAGTAAGCCAGGGTATGCTGGAGGAGTTTGGCCCCAAACGGGTCATCGATACGCCCATTTCCGAGCTTGGATTTGCGGGTATTGGTGTTGGGTCAGCCATGATGGGACTCCGTCCAATCATTGAGTTCATGACCTTCAACTTCTCCCTGGTTGCCATTGATCAGGTGATCAACAATGCTGCCAAGATGTACCAGATGAGTGGCGGACAGTATTCTGTCCCCATTGTTTTTCGTGGGCCCAGCCAATCTGCCGGTCAGCTGGCTGCTACGCACTCCCAGTCTCTCGAAAACTGGTTTGCCAATTGTCCTGGTCTCAAGGTTGTTTCACCCAGTACCCCTGCTGATGGCAAAGGCCTTCTGAAATCCGCGATCCGTGACCCTGATCCGGTCCTGGTGATGGAGTCTGAAGTAATGTATGGCAACAAAGGGCCGGTTCCGGAAGGTCCTGAGTTTTTGATTCCATTGGATAAGGCAGAGATTAAGCGTCCTGGTACGGATGTAACCATTCTCTCATTCGGGAAAATGGTGCATGTTGCATTGGCCGCCTGTGATGAGCTCGCCAAGGATGGGATCAACTGTGAAATGATCGATCTGCGTTCCCTGCGCCCGATTGATTATCATACAGTCATCGACTCAGTCAAAAAGACCAATCGTTGTGTGGTAGTCGAAGAAAGCTGGCCATTGGCCTCTTTCTCTGGAGAATTGACCTACATGATCCAGAAAAGAGCCTTTGATTATCTTGACGCACCTGTCGTGCGTGTAACCAGCCGTGATACCCCAATGGCATATTCTCAAACCCTGGTAGACGAGTTTTTACCCAATCCGGCACGTGTAATTGAAGCTGTAAAATCGGTTTTATACC
>JBCBZF010001199.1:0-2007 GCA_039815525.1 Bacteroidota bacterium
ACTCAAAAATATCTTCGTTACGTTTGCGATTGCCGGTTCATGTTCGAAAGCGAAAACTGACCCGGCCTCCATTCCTCCTGACACACAGCCACCGCTCTCTCCTGAATTTTTCCTACCTTTCTCCCGCTTTCCCCATTGCGCCTTGTTGAGACACCATCATGCGCCTGATCATCCTATTTATCTTCTTGCCGGGCATACTGTTTGCCCAAAGCCAACCGAATGGCTACCAACATCGAAATGATACCACTTTCTTTCTCTTCAATGAGACGGACTATCCCATTAATAAGCCTGATCGGGTAGTGGTGACCGGCTCTTTCCGGGGATGGGATCAGAACATGGATGACCCCAACTGGCAACTCAGAAAAAGCAGTGAAACGGTCTGGACTTTAGCCGTTCCGAATCCTACTTTTGCAGCAATCCCGCCCCAAACAGAATTTAAATTTCGCATCAATGCGGGGGAGTGGTTATCGCCTCCCACCGACGCGCCCAATGAAAAGGGCGGCAATCTTGTTTTCATGAATCACATGACGCCTCAAAGCCTCCACGCAGAACTCCGCCCCAGCGGCAATATTTGGGTCAAACTCTCTGGTGTATCAATTTCCCGGCTCCCAGAGGACTATCGACTCACCGACGCCCATGAAAATGAGATCGCCATCGCAGAGATTCTTCCCAATCTTGAAAATGAATTGCTCCTCATCCCGGCCGAACCAATTGACAAACGAAGGGTCTATTTTTTGTCCTACCAAAATCTGACCAGCCACTGTTCCTTTGACGGATGGTTTCGTGAACTCTATTCCCACAAGGAATTGGGTGCCAATGTGGAGGGAACTCAGACTAGCTTTCGTCTCTTTGCCCCGCGGGCAGAAATGGTCAAACTCTATCTGTATGACGGAGCCAAAGCCGAAAAAGCCCGCGAAACCATCGAAATGAAGGTGGATGCCGATGGTGTATGGGAATACAGTGTGTCAGAAGATCTCAAAGGAACCTGGTATGATTTTACCATTCATGGGGCCAATGATCCCGGCAATCATTTCTTTGAAAGCAATCCGGTTCACGTGTCTGATCCTTACGCCAGGGTCAATGACGAGGCCTGGGGCAGAAGCCGGGTTTGGCACAAAACCAAGGCCGCTACAGCCTTGAAAAATGGCATTCCACCTTTAGAATCAGTCATTGCCTACGAAGTACACGTACAGGATTTTACCTCAGAATTACCCGTAGACGAAAGCTTAAAAGGTACCCTGCCGGCCATGTTTCAAGCCGGACTAAAGAACAAAAAAGGCAAATCGGTCGGCTTTGACTACCTCGTGGACCTGGGCATCAATGTGGTGCACCTCATGCCGGTGCAGGAGTTTCTCCACTACAAAGATGAGATCTGGAAAGCTTCTTTTGAGAAAGATCCTTATATGATTCAGCAGGGGATCAATGAAGAAAATTATCAGTGGGGTTACCGAACATCACATGCTTTTGCCATCGAAAATCGCTTTCGTCAGAAAGGTTCAGAGAATGGGGCTGAGCGGGATCAGTTCCGGGATTTGGTACAAGCATTTCATGATAAGGGCATTGCGGTGATCATTGACATCGTACCCAATCACAGTGCAGAAAACATGGACAAAGTCAATTATTATTTCCATTGGAATGCGATTGACAAGCAGTACCACTACCGCACCAAAGATCTGGAGCATATCGGTGAATATGGCAATGAAGTCAAAACCGAAAATCGGCCCATGGTACAACGTTGGCTCATCGACCAATGCAAGCACTTTATTGAAGAATTTGGCATTGATGGCTTTCGCATCGACCTTGCCGGTCAGATTGATCGCCAGACCTTGATCAAACTTCGACGTGAATTGGGGGAAGACATCATCATTTATGGCGAACCCTGGATTGCGTCTGCAGATCCCAATTATGAAAACAATCCTTCCTGGGATTGGTACAAACACAACTCTCCCATTACTTTTTTCCAGGATGATGCCCGTAATGCCTTCAAGGGACCGACTGGCAACCCGC
>JBCBZF010000111.1:0-10108 GCA_039815525.1 Bacteroidota bacterium
ACTCACTTTGTCTACACTGTTGTTCTTTAACGCTTTACTGTGTACCACTAAATCAGCTAAATGAGAATTTTTACGCGACTGTTACGCCAACAGCTGGGAAGCCTGTTGGTTCTGCTACTCGTTTTCCCTGTTTTTTCGTCTGCTCAGGACTATCGTCAACAGATTCAGACACATCTTCGCAAGCATGCGGCGACTGCTGGTCTGTCGACCACTGATGTCCAGAACTGGGTTGTTTCTGATCAGTTTGAAACCAAACACAATGGGGTAACCCATGTCCACATTCAGCAGACCTATCAGGGGATTCGGATTCACAATGCCCTGGCCAATATCGCCATCAAGGATGGTGAGATCGTCCACATGGCCAGCCGTCTGGAGAATAATATTGCCCAGCGTGCAAGTGCTACCAGTCCTTCCATCAGCCCGTCTCAGGCGATTGCCTCTGCGGCCTCAGCCTTAAAACTACCTACCCCTTCCAACCTCCAACAGATTTCTTCCAAGAATCCACGCCATTTCGTCTTTAACAATGGCAATATCTCTCAGGACAATATTCCGGTCAAACTGATGTATCAGCCTGGCCCGGAAGGAGAATTGTTTTTGGTGTGGGATGTGGTGATCAATGAATTGGGGAGCCAGCACTGGTGGAGTGTGCGCGTCGATGCCCTGGATGGTAGCTTACGCGATGTAAATGACTGGGTTGTTCACTGCGAATTCCCCGATCACGGCGACCATCCGCATAGCCATGCGGGCGAGGAAGTCCAGGAATCCAATGCCTGGGGCAAGGACCTCCACATGACTGCCATGCCTTTGATGCTGCCGGGACAGTATCGGGTATTCCCGTTCAAAACGGAAAGTCCCAACCATGGTCCGCGTGTGCTGGCCAATGAACCAGCCGACAGCACTGCCTCACCTTTTGGTTGGCATGATATCAATGGGGTGAGCGGGGCAGAGTTTACCATTACGCGTGGAAACAATGTGTATGCTTCAGAAGATCGTGATAACAACAATGTACCAGGATACAGCCCAGATGGTGGACCATCCCTGATCTTTGACTACCCCCTTAATCAGAATCAGCCTGCGGCCAATTACGAAGATGCTGCGATCACCAATTTGTTTTACATGAACAACATCATGCATGACATGTGGTATCAGTATGGCTTTGATGAGGCTGCTGGCAATTTTCAGGAGAATAATTATGGCAATGGGGGTCTGGGCTCAGATTATGTCAACGCAGATGCCCAAGATGGCGGCGGAACCAATAATGCGAATTTTAGTACCCCTGGAGATGGGGGAAATCCACGTATGCAAATGTTCCTTTGGACTTCTGGTACGTTTGATCGGGATGGCGATTTTGACAATGGAATTATTGCACATGAGTATGGGCATGGCATTTCAAACCGTTTAACTGGAGGCCCCAGCCAGGCTGGCTGTTTGTTCAATGATGAGCAAATGGGAGAAGGCTGGAGCGATTATTTTGCAATCATCATGACTTTGGATACAAACGCCTTGAATCGTGGGATTGGGACCTTTGCTGTCAACCAGCCTACAAATGGGGTTGGAATTCGTCCTGCACGATATTCTCCAAATTTCGCAGTCAACGGATTCACTTACACAAATACCAATGGTGGTGTTTCTCAGCCACACGGAATAGGTTTTGTTTGGTGTACTATGCTATGGGATATGACATTGTTGTTAGTTGATCAATATGGATTTGATCCAGACTTTTACAATGGTACCGGTGGTAACAATATCGCCATGCAGTTGGTAATGGACGGGATGAAACTTCAAGCGTGTAATCCAGGCTTTGTTGATGGACGGGATGCAATCTTGTTGGCTGATCAACTCAACAATGGCGGTGCCAATCAATGCTTGATTTGGGAGGCATTCGCAAATCGTGGATTAGGGGTTTTTGCCTCTCAAGGTAGTTCATTTAGCCGTTCCGATCAGGTAGAGGACTATAGCTTGCCGGGCGCTTGTGCCACCACGCCTCCAACGGCCAATTTCCTGTTGAATCAGTCTGGTTGTGGTAATACTGTCGTCTTTGATGATGAATCAAGTGGCTCACCAGGAAGTTGGGAGTGGGATTTCGGAGACGGTAGCACAGATACCGTCAGAAATCCCGTTCATACCTATATCAACAGTGGCGTCTACCTCGTACGATTGATTACGACAAACCCACTTGGTGCTGATACTTCTTTCCAAACCGTAGGCGTAAGCTTAGCACCTGGACCAATGCTTCCTAAAGAAAATATTTGTGTTGGGCAGAATGTGGTTCTCGCAATCCCCTCAAGCAGCACCTTTATCTGGTATGATGGATTGGGACAGTTTCTCGACACCAGTAATTTCTACATTTCCCCACCACTAACTGCGAATGATTCCTTTTTTGTTGCGGAATTCGTTCAGGGGCCACCCCAAAATGTGGGACCATTAAATGGCTCAATTGGTCCTGGTGGATACCACAATACTGGATTTACAGGTGCCTTGAACTTTACGGCAAATGATGGATTTACACTTATTTCTGCATGGATAGATGCTGGTTCTCCAGGCCCCCGGACCATTACGATTTGGGATGGTCAAAATGGAGGAGGGAACATCGTTGATACAGTCACAATCGATGTCCCTGCGGGACCTCAAAGAGTAACCTTAGATTTGGAAGTACCGGTCGCCGGGACCTACAGCATTGGTGGTGCCACAATTGATTTATTTAGAAACAATTCAGGTGCAAGCTATCCTTATAGCATTCAGGGACTTGTCAATATTTTCAGTTCATCAGCCAATACAGGCCCATTGAACTTTTACTACTATCTCTACGATTGGGAAGTTCAGGAATTAGGGTGTGCGACCGAAGCGGAGATAGTCGAAGTCATCGTTGCTGACGCAGACTTCAACCTCGCCCTCGATGCCAGCACCGGTACCATTACCTTGACCGACCAATCGCAAAATGCGAATACATGGGCATGGGACTTTGGCAATGGTGATACAGACAATGTCCAGAATCCGGTCTACACTTATCCAAGTGTCGGGACCTATACGGTGACCCTGACGGTCAATGGCATCTGTACCATCAGCCAGGAGGTTACCATCAGCCCACGGGTTGGACTGGAAGCCATTGCTCCGGGACTAGGTGTCTCCCTCCTGCCGAATCCGGCCAGCGGCCGCTTTGAGGTGGTGCTGAGCCAGCCGATTCAGGATCTCATGGAGATGAAACTCTATGCGCTTGATGGACGCGTTATGGCCCAGCAAAATCTGCCCGCGGGGCAGGCAAGCCTGGAATGGAATGTACAAGATCTGCCGCCGGCAGTCTACATCCTCCAAATGGCAACGGCCAACGGCCAACACGCCATGCGTGTGGTGCTGACGCCTTAAGCGAAGCTGAACATTCGCATCTCACAGCTGCCAGGTCATAAAACCTGGCAGCTGTTTTATTTTTTGACCAACACCATACCTTTGATCTCACCGAGTCTGTCATCTGGAATGTTCTCTGCGCGCAGCACAAGTTCGTGCTGTCCCTGAGGTAGCATGATCGTGCCCAACTGCAAACTGGCCCAGCTTTGATCGAAAGCTTCGATCCGGTCTGGCACCCGGTCTGGACTGGGAATTTTGGTGGGAATGTAAATGGAATCAATGATTTGACTGATTTGTTGATCTGCGGTTGAGAGCGTGAGGCGCGTCCCTGGTCTGCTGCCTTCATTTGCATATAGGATCAATACCTCAAATTCTCCGGCTTGAACAGCCTCTATCTGCCATTTCATCTGATCCTGTTCGTCTTTCCAATCGATTACCCAATCATGCGCCCAACCGTTTTTGTCGTGTTTGTAGCGAATTGATGGTCCAGAAATTCTGGCTTCATGAGCCGGAAGGGATACCCTGGGGGCAGCGGCATAGCCAATGGGAATGCTGCGGAAGGATTCAATGCCCTGCGATACATCTGCAAACCAATCCCGATAGGCCTGATGGTATTGAGCGGTTAGCTCCGGCAGCGAATCTGCCAAATTGTGTTGTTGGCCGTAGTCGGTACGCAAATCGTATAATTCAGGCTCTTCGGCTTGATTGGCGACAAAATGATACGCATCATCCCGCACGGCTGCGGGATACTCCATCAGGTGATCGCCGTGATTCATGTGGGTAAAGATGCGACGATTGGCCAGACTGTCATCCATTCCGGTTAACAGGGCACTGAGGTCCTGACCGTCAAATTGCAGTGGTTTGGATGTTTCCAATCCACAGAGCGTCATCAAGGTGGGAAGGATGTCAATATGAGCGGCTGTTTCCTCAATAATTTTTCCGCCGCCAATGACATCTGGGAAATGGACAAAGCAAGGCACCCGATGACCACCTAAATGAACTTGTGCTTTCCTGCCTTTCATTCCGCCATTGAAGCGATCTCCGTTGGGGCCATTGTCTGTGATGAAAATGACGATGGTATTGTTGGTTATTTGTAAGCGATCAAGGCTCTCAAGTAGTCTTCCAACATTTTCGTCTACATTTTCAATCATACCATAGATGGCCGCATTCCGGTCGGTGAGGCCACGGCTTTTGTATTTGTCAAAATAGCGGTCTGGGACCTGAAAGGGGCCATGTGGGGCGTTGAGTGGGACATAACAAAAGAAAGGCTGCTCTTTTTTCCTTTCGATAAAATCAATGGCTCTATCGGTCAGCACATCGGTGATGAAACCTTCGGTTTGGATCATGCTGTCCTGGGCTTGCAGGGGTGTGTCAAAGTAATTGGTCCAATGACCAGAGCAGAAACCGATAAACTCATCAAAGCCTTGCCCATTGGGATCGTGGGGATAGTGGGCGCCATTGTGCCATTTGCCAAACAATCCGGTGGCATAGCCATTTTCGCCGAAGACTTCAGCCATGGTGGTTTCTTCCGGACGCATATTTTCTGTGCCTCTGGTGACCCAAAAAGTACCCGTACGCAAATGATAGCGGCCTGTCAGCAATGAGGCACGCGTAGGCGCACAGACCGGACTGACATGAAATTGATTGAGGCGAACGGCTTGATTGGCGAATTGATCCAGAACCGGGGTATCGATGGAATCATTGCCATGCAAAGACAGATCTCCATAGCCCTGGTCATCGGTGAGGATGAGCAAAACATTGGGTGGAGGGGTTTCAGGAGGGGAAGACTGGCAGCCAATCAGGCCGATCAACAGAGAGAAAAGCAGAAGACGGGACATACAGAATGGTTTCCCGGCAAAAAAAGGAAAAAAGCTGAATCTGTGGTCCTGTTTTTTTTAGATGTTAAAAGCGTTTCCCAATCCAAAAGCCAAGGAGAAATATTGCCCCTTGCCCTACTTCTGCTCCATTGGTGCTGGCATTGATCTCAAAACCAAATGCAGCGCTGGGACTAAAAAAGGCACTTTCCCCTAAGGCGAACAGATACCCTGCTTCGGCCGTTGGCTGGACCACCACAATGCGACTGGTACCGGAAAGCTCATTGGCCTGATCGATATTGTCCCGCCAATCAAGGGTATTGAACCAGACATCATTTTTGGCCCCTACAAACCACCCCTGCAATCCTTCCTGAAAATAATGTCGATATCCCAGTGTAAATCCGCCGCCATCGCCTCTTTCATCTTCATGCACACCATTGCTACCGTGCCGGATCCATTGGTAACCTATACGCAGGCTCAACTCATCCTTTTCGCCAATGCCCAATCCATATCGAATACCCGGAATCAAGCCAGTGGGATAGGCCTGAAATTCGAACCCCAGAGACGACTGTGCCCGGAGATCCATCAGGCTGAAGGCGAGTAACACCAAAATAATACTGAGATAACGCATCCTTTTTAAGTTTGATAAAAGTGAAGACAATCTTCCCAGGGAAAGGAATCCTTGAAAATGGCTTCCTGTGCAATGATACTGTCTTTTGGGGAATTTACCGGCGCAGGATGGATGTAGGAAATCGGACATACTTCACACAAATTTCGCATTTGTGTCATCCTCATTCCTTCCTAAATCCGTAGAGTATTAAAATATTAGTATCTTAATATATGGACACACTGCCTACCACACTCGCCCAAAGCCCCTTATGTCATCTGCAATATGATGAGTACGAACTGAAGCGTATTCCAAAGGAGCAATTGGTGGTTTGTATCAGCAATGCACTCCCCAATGGACTGGCCTTGAAAGCCCAACAAAGTCTTTGGCGGGAATTGGGACAGGCATTCAAATGGATTGATCCTGAAACCCACAATAAACTTCCCGGTCCGAAAAAGCATTTGCAGGACTCTCTATTTGAGGCAGAGCGCGATCAGCTATTTTTGGGGACCACGTTCAGGAGCCTCAGTCTTGATGATGGTGTACCGCGCCTTGGTCATGCCAATCTGACCCGCATTCTCTTCAAACTGATCAAGAAGAAGAAGATCCTGGTGCTGCCCCTGCATTTTTCGGTGGTAGAGTATGATGTACAGCAGATTCCAGTTATCCGGGTGCGGATTGGGCATCCTTTAAAAGAAAAACATCAGGCCCGTTTCGACCGCCCCCGACAACTCCGCAAATTTGTGCGGGCCAAGATTTTTGCCCTTGGCTATGCAATGGAATTGCAACAGTTTTTTCCAGAAAAAGTCGAAGATCAGGAAGCGATTATTGAGCCGATTGATCCACATCTTCTGGAAAGGGACATTGAGCAATTACCAGCAAAGAGTCTGATGGTCCGGAAAGCTGAATTTGACGTCTACATTGCCAAAGCACAGCAGATTCCCAATCTGCTGACCGAGATCGGGCGATTGCGGGAAATTACCTTTCGGGAAGAAGGTGAGGGGACCGGCCGGAAACTGGACCTGGATGAATATGATCTGGACTACGAACAGTTGTTCATTTGGGACCGCGAGGCAAAGCGGCTGGTGGGTGGCTATCGAATCGGGCGTGGAGATGAGATTTTTGGCAAATACGGTGTAGAAGGCTTTTATATCTATAGCCTCTTCCGGATCAAAAAAGGCTTTTTTCCCATCATGAGGGAGTCAGTGGAATTGGGTCGCTCCTACATCATTCCCGATTATCAAAGGAAGCGACTGCCCTTGTTTTTACTGTGGAAAGGCATCCTGGCATTTTTGCTGCGCCATCCACAATACCGCTTTCTCTATGGCCCGGTGAGCATCAGTAAATACTATTCACATCTGGCCAAAGGGCTGATCATCCAATTTGTGAAGGCATATTATTTTGATGAAAAACTCGCGCGTTTTCTCAAACCACGCACGCCGTTCAAGTTCAAAAAGGAAAAGCTGGACCTTCAGTCTCTGATGCGCAACTTTGATGGAAAACTGGCCAATCTTGATCAATTTATCGAAGACATTGAGCCAGGGCACATCCGCATCCCGATTCTGATGAAGAAGTACATCAAGCAGAACGCCCGCTTCATCAGTTTCAACCTTGATCCCAATTTCTCAGATGCCCTGGATGGCTTCATGATCCTGGACCTCAAAGATGTACCAGAAGAGACACTAGAGGCTTTGCAGAAAGAGATCTAATTGGTCCGCTTATGGTTTTTTGGGTAAAAAGTCTTTTGGCAGGCTCTGCCCGTCTTTTTCCACGTCCCAGGCGATGGAGATGACCTTCCAGCCATTTTCCGTCTCGATCATCTGAATGCTGTTGATGCCACGGTCAGCGGGTTTGGACATGTCTTCGACATACATCTCGTAGGAACTGAAACAGTGCGCAACTTTCCCAAAAATCTGGATGCTGGCCTGCATCTCTCGCTCATCGAGGTTTTTGATCCGCCCGGATTCAATCAGCTTTTCAAAATTGCTGATGAAATCGTCGCGGGAAGAGATGCGCCGTTGGCGTTGCAAACTGGTGAAGGGCGCCTGGTCGAAGAAAATTGCTTCCATTTTCTCCCGAAATTGCGGAGCCTTGCCGTCTTTGATGGTGATGACCGCATACAATTGATCAATGGTTTGCTGGATAGCGGCTCGTTGGCTGGCATCAGGCTGCGCTGGCAGTTGGGAGGTGCTTTTGCAGGAAAAGAGAAAGAGAAGCAGAAGAATCGGTAGGAGTTTCATCAATACAGCTTTTGACTGCATGATACACAATCTCAGAATGTCTGTTTGGCGAAATCCTGCTATTCCACGGACTCGGAGCGAATCAGACCTCGCCAGACCATCTGCCAGACGCCATTCGTCTGCACCAGATTCCATACTTCGGAGCCCATTTCCTGGTAGCGTTGCTCATTCATTTCGTATGCGACCAGATAGGTGAGCAGAACCGTCGAAGCCTGCCCAACGGTCTGAATATCCTGGTGTTGGATCTCGTATTTGAGGGTTTGGGCGGTATCTGCGTATTCTTGCACCGACTGTAGACAGGCTTTGCAGCCTTCAATTTTGGTTTTCAGATCGGGCAGGACAAAGACCACCTTGGGATGCATCAATTTTTCCAGCCTGGCCAGATCAGCCTGCATGGATGCCTGGTTGAATTGCTGCACGAAGTCCTGGACGCTAATGGAAGTTTGGGGGGAGGAAGCCTGTGCTTGCTTCATGTTTTGTGGGATATGATGTTTGATTCTGAATCCTTCGCCTCAGCCTGTTTTACTCAACAATTGTACCAACTTGCTGTCAATCAGGCTTTCCCGTAGGACGCTTCCAATGTGGCAAGATGATGACGGGTATGGTAAGCGGTAAACATAAACATTTCCCGGATGGTCAATTTCCCCAGTAATGGATGGGGCAAAAGGTATTGATCCAGGTCTTTTTCTTTCCACTTATTCATGCTGTTGACCATGGCCTCTCCTTCGGCTTTCAATTGATCCAACAACTCAGCCTTTTCAGAAACCGTGACCGGATCGGGCTCATAAGACTTGGGTGCTGTACCACCCTGCGCCAGTTTTTCCCGGTAGCGTGCCACCAGAGCGTCGTATTCTCTACCCGGCCGATTGGGTTTTCCAAACATGCTCCTCAACCCGATTTTAGGTAACATGAGGCCCTTTTGGAGCATTTGCGTACTCATGATCAAGTGTCTGACATGCTGACCGGTGGTCCATTTATTCTCAGGCCCTACAGCAAACAGACTTTCTTCCTGTTGTTCCAGCCAGGCAAGAAGATCCTGATAGTTTTGCTGAAGGGCGGCGGTAATCTCGGCTAATTGCATGGCTGAAAATAAAGAGAGAGGCGGAGAAAAACCACTTGGTTCTCCTCCGCCCGTATATGTTCACAGAAAGATGCGTCGAATCAATTGCTCTTCGGGCGGGATACCAGCCGGACATACTGCGGCAGGAAGAAGAGGTTCCACATGACGAATGAGACAATCATCCCTACTGAAAGCAAGGCAAAGCCGGTGTCGTCATCGATGTGAGAATAACCTGACCCCATTTCCTCTACCCAGAGGGCCAGTATGAGGGGGACAATCTGCGTGGCGACTGCTGTAATGGTCAGGGTAATGGTTTTCCAACTTTGCATCCGCTTGCTATTGCTTTTGCGGAAGGATTGGATAAACATGAAAGCGTAAGCGCCAAGGAAGAGACTGGCGGCTACGAATTCATCATTGTAGCGGAACACTTCATAGCCAATTCCCATGGTGATTCCACCCAGAATCCCAAGACCGGCTGCGACTGCAATGGCGAGGAAAATATTCCGCCAGCTGCTTTGGAGCAGGTTTTGGAACAATATCCAGAATCCGAAGGCAAAGAAGGCGAAGAAGAAATAGAATCCTCTTTCAGATAAGAAGGTACGTCCGCTTTGGGCTTCCTGCAGACGATCCAGATTGCGATCGGCTTCATATTCAGCGGTATGCAGATCCCGGAAGGTATAATGATTATAATCGTCCCCCTTCTGATATTCCTGGTATGCCTTGTCCACCGTCAGTTGAAAATAGGAATGGCTGTATTTCCGCAGCGTCGTCAGATAGGCAGCCATTTTCTCTTTCACTGCCTCCGAAGACCGGCTGCGTTCAAATTCTTTTTTCAGCTCAGGATTGTTGTTGAGGAGTGGACTGGAAAAGGAATAGTGAGAATAATGATCAAAATCATAATAGTCATATCCATCGGTCCGGTAGTGCGCATTATCCTGAAAATAGACATAGCCTTTGTTCAGGGTGTTAAGATCCTGTACCAGTTCTTCTTTGCTGACTGCGGTGCGATTTTTTTCATTCTGAATCATGCTACCAACCAGCGGAA
>JBCBZF010000214.1:0-7909 GCA_039815525.1 Bacteroidota bacterium
AGCTGGGTCCTGATCAAGGTTACCCGCCGTGGCCGCATTGAAACGTTCGGTATCGATGTCAAACAAATAATCCTGCCAGATAATTTCGTAGCTGTTGGGGCCAGTGCTTTTGAAAACCCTCAATTCCCAGTAGGGCGTATTGAGTTCAAAGTCTGCATTGCGAAGGGAGGAGGTATGACTGGCCGAAAACCATTCTTTGATCCCATCTCCATCAATGTCCACGGCAGTCAGGTAAGAGCCTGCTTTGGTCAAGCCTCCCAAATCAGCAAAGCGTAATCCATAGCTGTTACCACTTTCGAATTCGTATACCAATTGGTCCCCATCAAATCCTCCATAGAGAATGTCCGGTCGGTTGTCATTGTCGAAATCTTCCACAATCACCCGAGGGGAAATGGAGCCTTCGATATAGGTTGTGGTGTCTTCCAGGGTAGCGACTTGTGAAAAAGTGCCACCATTGTTTTCGAAGAGAAAATAGTCTTTGAAGTTTTTTGCCAGCAATTCTTCCTCTCCATCACCATCGGTATCTGCAAAGGAGGCTGCAAACAGCTCATTGCCGACATTGCGCCAGCTTTCAACTTTGGGGAAGGCTGTCGGATTTTCCTGTTCATAGACAAAGATGGAGTCATTCACGGAAAAAAGCAGTTCATCCAGCCCATCATTGTCTGTGTCAGCAATGTCTTTGGGGATCAAAACCGGGCTGCTCCCAATGGAGTCAACCAATCGGAAGCGGTCTCCCACAAATTCATAGGCACGAAGCTTCCCAAACCCAAGCTGTGCATCATATTCACTCATGACCACCTCTGGCAGATCATCATCGTCAAAATCTGCGATTTGTTCCACATACCTGCCCAGTGGCAGGGTGTAATCTTTGGCCTGGAAGCCGTTTCTGGGAACGTATGCCTGTTGATAATCAATGGTTTGAATGGCCGTCTGGCTGCTCAGACCAGCCAGATTGGTGCTTTCGATGTAAAACTCCCAACTGCCTGACTGCATCAGTTCCGGGCCAATCAGGAAGTCTCCGTTTCTGGTGGTCCGGTCAAAAGGCTTTTGCTGAAAGTTGCCACTGCCGTCAGGGCGAAAATGAAGCGTATGGAAGCCTTGATCTGAGCTGCGGAAAATGATCAGGACTTTGCGGACATCATTGTCCCAGGCCTGGGCGGCAACCGAAATAGAGACTTCTGGCGGAGTCGTATCCCGCACAAAACGGATGCGATCCTCGGCGGTAAAGCCATTGGTTCTGTCCAGTCGCAAACGCAGGGTATAATCCCCCTCTGCCAAATCCTGAATGCCCCCACATGGCCAGGGTATCGTCTTGTTTTTGATAGATCTGATCACTGAGAATGCTGATCCATTCACCCTGATCTTCTGTCCCCGCCCGATATTCAAGGTGCCATTGTGAAAATTCCGGATCGAGTATGGTGCCAATGATGGCAACCGAATCGGCGAAGCTGCCCCGATCATTCAGTGGACTGGTGATGCGCACATTGGAGGTACCGATGACCTGCAGGGCTCTGCGCATATTGAGACGGCCGGCTCCGGTAAAATGGTCCCATCCGGGATCGCTGACATCATCAGTGGACGAGGTAATGATCCCCCGCAACTGCTGGGGACTCAATTGCCCCCGCTGGGACAGGATCAAGGCGGCGGTGGCCGCGACCATCGGCGCGGCAAAACTGGTGCCGCTCACCGAGCGGTATAGACTGACCACCCCATTGGTGGTGTCGCGTAAGTCAGTGGTGAAAATCTGAGAGCCTGGCGCAGCCAGATCGACGGTGACGCCATAGCTACTCAAAGGCCAGAGAAATTCCCGGCTGTTTTGTAAATCAACGGTGGTGGCTGAAACCGATACCACTTCATTATAGCCGGAAGGATAGTGCAGTTCATCACCGGTGCCATTGCCCGCGGAACCGACCATGAATACGCCTTTGCTGTCTGCATAGCGAATGGCTTCATGCATGATCAAAGAGGGGTATACATCACCAAAAGAGAAATTGAGGATTTGTACCCCGTTATCGGCGGCATAAACAATTGCCCGGGCAATGTCATCGTCTTCACCTGCGCCGTTGGCAGCAAAGGCCCTCAGCACCACTTGCTGGCAGTTGGGAGCCAAACCAGCCCCTCCGATCCCATTATGGGCTGCGAAAATGACCCCAGCGGTCAGAGTGCCGTGGGCATTGTCGTCCAGCGGATCACTGTCTTCGAAGAGGAAATCTCCCCCAAACGGGCTCCGTGGCTGGTCTGTAAAATCATATCCGATTACATCATCTGTAAAGCCATTGCCATCATCATCAATGCCATCAAAATCACCACTGACGCCATTACGGAATTCGTCTGACGGCCAGGGATCAAAACGGCCATTGCCATTGATGTCTTCCTGGGGATTGATGGCGATGTTTTCGGTCAACTCTGGATGCTCGTAATCCAGGCCCGTATCAAGAATGCCGATTTTCACATTGGGACTGCCAAGTGTGATGTCCCAGGCGTCAAATGAGCGGACAAAAGGATGATACCATTGTCGGCTAAGGCTATCATCGGAAGGGATGAGTTGGGATTGATCCATCTCATACAGCTTCCGGGTCCTGTTTTCTTCTACAAACTCAAACAAGCCACTACTGGCCAATTGGTTGATCCTGGCAGCGGGATTGTTACCCGAGAGTGTCAGGGTAAAACATTTCTGCATCTCCTGCTCTTCGTACCTGTTGCCGCCATTGACCTTTGCGGCATGACTCAAACGAAGGTTTTGCAAGAAAGGATACTGGCTGCTCAGGACTGGATCGATGCCTGATTGACGGATGTTTTGGGCGTCATTTTGGAGCAAAAAACGTTGCAACTGCCCCTGACCGCCATTGAGTTTTACATTGACCTCGACCTGAGACATCAATGTAGAAGAAAACAGGAGCACAAGTAGCAGGGAAAGGAACCGCCTGCACATCATACGCAGATGAAATTTTCTCTTTGACTGATTGATTTGCCAAGCTACAACATTCCTTTTCTCAAACCAATGCAATCCCTCGTCCCTTTTATCAACTGTCATAATGAGGACAATTGAAAATTTTTTGTAAAAAAAGTGACTTCCTCCCTGTTTTCGCAGTCTACAAGATGTAAGACGAAATGACTGAAATGAGGACGAGGGATGAAGAGGGGATGAGTCATAAGTGATTGAAAAGCAGTTTAGTAGCAAAGTTCTTTAGTGGGAAGGCGTCATCGAGATTTAGGGAAGTAGCATTGATGGCGCCAATAATGTGAAAAGTAGGATTTTGAGGGGATGATTTGTGGTTGTGCGAACAATGGTGCAGGACGCGCTCGATAAGAGTAGCGTCCTGCTTTTTTATGTTCCAGGAATAGGTTTGACTAGAAAAATAGATTGGTCGTGATCTCACGGGGCAAAAAGGCCAGCAGGCCTTTTTCCTTTTCTGTGCCCGGAAACAAGCTATACTCAGTTGCCACCCGTAGCACCTCGGATACACTCCACGCCTGCGCAATGCAGCCTCGGGCCTGATTGGGACTTTTGCCATCAAAAATCTCTGACAGACTGCCGACCCCATCTGTTTGCAAATGTTCTTCTAAGGCAAGAATGATTCTCCTTGCTTGCAGTTTGCCCAGTCGCCCTTTCACATAGATCAGCGCATCGAGATAGGGACCCATCAACCAGCCCCAAACAGTCCCCTGATGGTATGCACCATCACGCTGGTATTGGTCGCCTCCATAAATCGGGCGAAACTGCGGGTTCTGAGGAGAAAGGCTTCGCATCCCAACTGGCGTGAACAATTCCTGGTCAACTACATTCAGGACTGCCTCTGCCTTGCGATGGTCCAGTAGAGGGAAAGGAAGACTAATGGCAAAAAGCTGGTTGGGACGAACGCTTGCATCTGGTCCCAGATGATCAACGAGATCATAGAGGCAGCCTTTTTCTTCATTCCAAAACAGGCGGTTGAATTGGTGGGCAATGATTTCAGCCTGTGCTTCTGCTTTACTGGCTTCCGTTTTCTTACCAGCCCAACGCAAAGACTGTGCATAGATCTGCCAGGCATTATACCAAAGGGCATTGATTTCCACACACTTCCCAATCCGAGGCGTTACCACCCAATCATCTACTTTGGCATCCATCCAGGTCAGCTGGACACCACCAATACCACCAGTGAGCAAGCCGTCGTCCGCCATGTGAATGTTGTAGCGGGTGCCTTTCTGATGCCAATGCAGAATGTCCCCCATAAACGGGAGAAATTCCAGTACCTCCATGGATGGATTATCGCTCTGCCGGAGGTACTTATAGAGTGCCACAAACATCCAAAGTGTGGCATCTATGGTATTATAGACCGGTTTTTCACCCTGATCTGGGAAACGATTGGGGATCATGCCCTGATCGAGGTACTGGCAAAAAGTCTGCAAAATGCGTTTCGCTTCAGCTTGTCTGCCAGTCGCCAGGCAAAGACCAGGCAGGGCAATCATCGTATCGCGCCCCCAATCCGAAAACCAGTGATAACCAGCAATGATGCTTTTGCGGTCAGAATCGCGCCGAACAATGAATTGATCAGCAGCCAGACAGAGCTTTTGTAAAATTGGCTCTTTCAGCTTGCTGTCCCGGATCAGGCGAAGTCGTCGCAGCTTTTCTTTTTCGTATAATTCTATGCCATCCCTACCCTCAGCATCATTTTCTGAAACAATGACCACCCACTGATCACCTTCTTTGAGATTTGCAGATAAATGGCCGGGGCTGTACAAATCTTCATGCGCTTCCAGACCACGGTATTCTTCCATGGGAAACTCCAATTGGAAGTACCAATCAAATGCAGGACGAAAGCGCAGGCCTTCAGCTTGGACATAGACCTGGCTCTGAAGCTCGGGTAAATCTACTTTCAGTTGACCAGTTTGGAAATGAACCTGGCCCGGCGGCAAATGCCGCGCTCTTTGCAGATGGTGAAAATTCCGCCCTGCAAGTTGCGGCAATAAATCCATCTGGAATGGTTGGGAAGAGCGTTTTACTTCATACCGAATCAGCGTGGTGTTCTCGCCATGCAATCCCACAATCTGTTTTTCCAATACGACATCCTGCACCTGATAGGTGAAGGTCGGAAACAATTCATGGGTGAAAGCCTGCTGGAAAATATAGCCACTTGGGTAAACGGTTCCCCGATACTTATTGGCCCCAAGGTGATTGGGATGCCCGTTGATGATCAGGGTTTCGTCAAGCTTGGAGAGCAAAACTGCCCGCTCTACCGGAGGTTGCAAAGCAGCAACCAATAAACCATGGTAGCGTCTGGTGTGCGCACCGATAATGGTCGAACTGGCGTAGCCGCCAATGCCGTTGGTCTCCAGCCATTCGTGTTGAATGGCGCGATTGAAGCGATGGGTCGTGTCCGTTCCGTAGTTCGTCTTTAACATACCGATTCCTCTCTTCTGGTTGCAGAAGTCCGTGTAAAAAAAATGCGGGTAGTATCGAAGGAAAGTGTCAAGCCAAATTTGGGGAGAACCACAGAAATTTCATAGCTGTGGGCCAAAAAACTCTTACAAAAGCACAATCCCCGTAGCAATTGCTATACGAGGATTGTGGCTGAAAAGCACTTTGAGTGTCAGAGACTTAGCCGTGAAGATATATAGCTAAGTTTATTTGTGTAGCCTGACTTCAACAAAACGGACAGTAAAATTGCAACTTTTTGTCAACTATCTTACATCGGTCCTGCAGGCGTCACTTCTTTGGTAAAGCGGTTGATGTAGTGATAAATGTTCCAGTAGTTGAGGGCTTTCCCAGAATTAAATTGATTGGACAAAAGGATCACCGTGCGTTCTGCCTGCATGTCTCGGATAAAGCAGGTTCGGAATCCACGCCACCAGCCAAAGTGGTACACGAGGCCTGGCATCCAACTTTTCATCCGCCAGCCAAAACCATAATTCTGGCCGCGTCGATTGGGGCTGCCCGGCTGAAAGGCCAGATCCATTGTCTCTGGTCGGAGCAATGTGCCTTCGTACAAAGCACGGTCGAACTTAAACAAATCCACCACACTGGAATGAACACCTTTGTCGCCCAGGACGCCATCGAGGTAGTCGCCTCCGGCTGGTATGTAACGACGACGTTTCTTGACATACCCAAGAACCTGTCCCGGTTTACGCTTTTCTTTTACCCAGTTGTAGGCGCGGCTGTTGTCCATGCCGAGGGGTTCAAATATCTTTTTGGCCAGAAATTGATCGAATCCAATGCCCGAAACCTCTTCTACAATGGCTGCGAGAATAGCATAGTTGGAGTTGGAGTATTTAAAACGCCGTCCGGCGGAAGCCCAGAGACGTGGTTCATGCTTTTGAAACAGACCGACCACATCACCATGGTCCATGAAGTATTTCTTGTTCCAGTACTGGTCACCAAGGCCCATGTAACGAGCGAGTCCAGAACGGTGGGTAAGGAGGTGGCGGACAGTGATGCTTTCGTATGGAAAATCAGGGAGGAGGGTCCAGATTTCGGTGTCCAGGTCAAGCTTGCCTTCCTCATATAGCATGAGGATAGCCGTGGCGGTAAACATTTTTGAGACAGAAGCCAATTGAAACTGAGAGTCTACGGTCAGGGTATCCTTACGTTTGAGGTTGGCATAGCCGTAGGCACCAGTATGGATAATTTTTCCGCGGTCGGCAATCAGAACCGTACCACTAAAATCATGCGTTCGCTGCAGACCTTTGAAATATCTTTCAAAGCGTGGAACGGTTGCAAATTTTTCCAGATCCCGCCAATCAGGAATGACATTGGTTGACCCCTTCAGAATGTCTAAAGGAAGTAAGGTTGCCGAAATGGATGGGAGTTTGTTGGAGGCTTGGGGAAGTGTGGGAATCGAACGTTGCCCACAAGAGGCGAAAATCAGGAAAACAATGAGCGGAGTAAATCGCCAAAATGTTTTCATCAGTGAAGAACAATGGTTTTGATGAGTAGCAAAGAAAGTGGGCATGAACATCAAAAAAAAGAAGGAAAAGTCTGATTTCTCACATTGCTTTTGGGTGTCAAAAAGGCCGGTGGCCCGAAACATTTATTCCAAAAACGTACCAATCTTTCGCCACCGCAAAATTTTTTGCCTACTAAACTGACGGTTCCGGCAAAATTCTTACACATCTTTCCAGAAAAGACAATAAAATCCATCATTTGACCAAAAGACTTTATCTTCGGACTTTCTTTGCATAGACTCTTTTATATGAAACTGCTGCGTTTTGGTGAAATAGGCAATGAGAAACCTGGTTTGTTGTCGGAAGATGGGCAAACCCGAGACTGTTCAGGCGTTTTTGCTGATTGGGACCGCACCTTTTTCAACGGTGGGGGGCTGGAACGTCTGCGGGCCATGGATACGAACCTCTTTCCGCTAGTTGCCGACGGAACGCGTTTGGGACCGCCCATTGCCCGGCCGGGCAAAGTCATTTGTATTGGCCTGAACTATTCAGATCATGCGGCAGAGTCTGGTATGGAAGTGCCGGAAGAGCCCATTATTTTTATGAAAGGAAGCAATACTGTATGTGGGCCAAACGATGAGGTGTTTATTCCTCGAAACAGCGAAAAAACGGATTGGGAGGTAGAACTTGGCGTTGTGATTGGAAAAGATGCCCGTTACCTCAGCAGCCCGGCAGAATCTGGTGCCTACATTGCTGGCTATTGCGTCTCACATGATGTTTCCGAGCGGGCGTTTCAGCTTGAGCGGGCCGGGCAATGGACCAAAGGGAAATCCTGTGATCGGTTTAATCCGCTCGGCCCATGGTTGGTAACCGCTGATTCAGTGCAGGACGCAGGCAACCTTGCGATGCAGCTGGACGTAAATGGGGTGGTCCGCCAAAACGGCAATACCCGGACCATGGTCTTTCAACCTGATTACCTGGTGTATTATTTATCACAGTTTATGACCCTCGAAGCAGGCGACCTGCTGTCAACCGGCACGCCGCCCGG
>JBCBZF010000855.1:0-3221 GCA_039815525.1 Bacteroidota bacterium
GCAGCGAAGTCGACACGTTCTTAAACTGCAGTTTCTTGTTCCCGTGCAACGACACGAGCTCGGCACGACCGAAGATCTCGCCCTCGAGCTCGCCATACTTTTCGATCGTCCACAGCTCCGTACGCTCTGCTGCGACCACTTCCATCTTGGCTCAGTGCGTTCAGTCGGGTACAGGTTTGGGCTGCCGACCTGCTCGTGGTCGAAAGAGTGCGAACACTGCGAGGCTCTTGCTCGCGACCGCAAAGAGTCCTACAAGATCCTAAGTCTACATAGGGTTAGCATAGGTTGTGCAGGCACAACTACTCCCTCAGTCTCTCAGTCGACCTGTCCCACGCAGAAAAACTACAAAAAATCTTGTTGGAATTTGAAGGAGCACACCAAATCACAAAGCTATGGGTAAATGGACAATATGTTGGTGAACATGCTACCGGTGGGTATACGCCTTTCCACTTTGATATTTCCAAATGGGCCTATCGCGATGGAAGAGAGAACACCATTGTCCTCAGTGTGGACAATCGTCGCAATCCTGATGTGGCACCCGATGGGGATCAATATGACTATTTAAAGTTTAGTGGACTCTATCGGGATGTGTATCTGGTTATCAAAAATCCAGTTTACATTCCATTTAGCTGGGAAAAACAGTTTGCCGGAGTGTTCATTACCACGCCAAGCGTATCACCCAATGCAGCGACGGTCAGAGTTCGAAGTACGGTGCATAATACCCTTTTGAAGGAGGTAAATTGTCGTTTGCTCACCCGCATCCTTGACAAAGAAGGTTTCGTGGTCCAGAAGCTTGTCTCAACTGATGTTTTGAAGCCTGGTGAAGAACGCAGCTTTATTCAGGCTTCGGGGCTGACGGAAGAGATACATCTTTGGTCACTTGAAGACCCATATTTGTACCGGGTTCAGAGTCTGGTTTACGTGGATGGCAAACTGATGGATGTGCTTGAAAATCCACTGGGATTTCGTTCGATAGAATTCATTCAGAATCGTGGCTTTCTGCTCAATGGCAGAGAAGTGGAGTTGGTCGGCGTGAATCGACACCAGGCCTATCCCTACATCGGCGATGCCGTCCCCAATGCACTGCATCGAAAGGATGCCATGCAATTTAAAGCGGCTGGCTTCAATGTTGTCCGGCTGGCCCATTATCCGCATGACAATGCTTTTGTAGAGGCATGTGATGAATTGGGTATTTTATTGATGGAAGAGGCACCCAGCTGGATTTCGATGCGACGGGGGAAATGGTTTGCGTCTTTGCAACAGGCGACCAGGGTCATGATTCGCAATCACCGCAATCACCCCTCTATCCTGATGTGGAGCGGCGGGATCAATCATCGTGGCCCGGTGCCGGAACTGCATTATATCTGTAAAGAAGAAGATCCAAGCCGGCCTACCGCTTCCAACGGAAGCCCCTGGACGGGTCCGCGTCATTCCGGAGTGTGCGATTTGTATACGCCAATGGATTATCAGTTGCTGCCAGTAACAGACCGTGACCTGTCTTTTTTGTGTGAGCATGGTAGTTCTGCTGACGCCTATAAAAATCAGGTGGAAGTTTCTCGTTCGCGGGCTTCGAACAATCGTTTTGGCGTAGCTCTCTGGACTGCCCATGACTATTTTTCATTCAAAAAAGACTGGGGGATGGTACCTCGAAGGCCATTCTCTATTTTTCGCGTCCCCAATCCGGTCATGTATTGGTATCAATCTGAATTGACGCCCTCACCGATGGTCTATATTGCAGATGAACGTGCTTCAACCGACCATATTATACATGTATTCAGCAATTGCGATGAAGTTGCGCTCTACAACAATGGCCAATTGGTGGCCCGACAAAAACCTGATCGCGATCCTGAACGTATCCATTGCCTGCATCCTTCTTTTCAATTTCAGTTGACCAATAAAGCCGGTGATTTACATGCCATCGGCTACCAGTTGGGACAACCGGTAGTAGAATATGATTTACCGAAAGTTGGAGCCGCTCATCATCTCAAGCTGGAAGTAGAGACAGAAGAAGGCGAATTGCAGGCTGATGGCAGTGATATTCGTTTGCTACGTGCTTATGTGTTGGATGAAAAAGGGCGCCATGTGATTGGCGATCAGTCCATGATTACGTTTTCAATCGATGGGCCAGGTGAAATTGTTGGTGATGCAAAGATTGGCGCCAATCCCAACCAAGCTTATTGGGGAACTGCTACCGCTTTGATTCGGAGCGCTGAGCAAGCAGGGCAGATCACAGTATCGGCCAATGGAGAAGGCTTAATTGGTGCTGAAATTTCCTTTTCCAGCAAGGAATGGAATGCCAACCAAGCCAGTCGAGACATCTCTTTCGCGAAAGACTATCCAGTTTATCAACTGGACCTCGGCATGGAAGGCCAGCTGATCGAGTTTGGCTGGGAGGAGTGGACTGAAGGGAAAGGGGAGGGCAGTGCTAATGTACGTTTGGGGGGAAATATAGATGTATCAATTACTGCTTCAAAAGGCGCTTTGACATGGACGGATGCCTTTGGGCTATCGGGCAACCTCCCGTATGTAGCCATGGATGGGGTGAAGGGGGAAGCAGGCAGTGTGCTGCGCTTCCGGTTGAAGGGCCTGCCAGAAGGACAATTCCAGATGAAGACTTACCACCATTTGTTTGAAGCTTTTACCCGTAATAAAGCGACCCCTATTCAAAAACCACTCGATGTCTATTATCAAATTCGGCTTACTGATAAGCGGGGGGATCATGTCGCGGTTCCGCGCATTCAACCCAGTGATGGACGTTATATGGACAATCGCTATCCAGCTTCAGCTGACTACACCATCATCTCAGATGGAAAGTCCGAAGTCGTGATTGAGATCGAACACCCTGATCAGGAAGTCCCTGTCATCCTCAATGGCTTCCGCCTTACGCAAAAAACCGGACCCACACCATAGTTTCTTCTTTTCCCATACCTAACAAACCAAACAAAATGAAGAACATCCAACGATTAGGGATGATCTGTCTGTTGACGATCTTACCTTCTGCCATTTGGAGCCAAAACATTCAGGTGGACATTGCCCCAGCTAAGACCAAAGCCATTCGTGGTATTTCTCAGTTGAACCGTCAGAAATACATCAATCTCAGTGATCCAGGTGGTTGGTTTGAAGGCAAAGCGACTGATAAGGGTGGTGCCGACTACTTTCTGGATAGTCTGAACATTACGTTTGGGAATCCGAACCATTATCATTATTTTTCTCATCACCGA
>JBCBZF010001112.1:0-2355 GCA_039815525.1 Bacteroidota bacterium
CGAATCACTGGTCCGGATGCAGCTTCGTGTTTTCCAGCCAAATTAAATCCACATTGTCTTCCCGCCAGCTTTTGATGACTTTGTCAGGGGTTGGCGCAGGGGCAAAGGTGAATGAGCCGAGCACAATATCCTCGTCTCCGTCCTGGTCTACATCACCAGGTTCCATCACCATCCAGCGGCCACGTGTCGCTTCCGGGAACGTATGACTCTGGAATGAAAAAGATGCGGTATCCAGGGTATTGAGGTAAACAAAAGCTTCTGCTGGATTGTCATTGAAATCCGGGAAGAAGGAAGCAATGGCAAAGTCAGTGTCGCCATCCTGGTCAAAGTCGCGGGCAATCACCCGGGTTGCACCATGGAGAGGATGAAAATAGCTTTCGGCAAACTGATTATCGCCCTGATTGAGATAGATCCGAAAACCGTGATACGGCTTAAGAGAAGATGAATAATCGGCATTGTCGCCATTGACCACCGCCAGATCCTGATCGCCGTCCCCATCAAAATCCATCAGCTCAAACCAGCTGGAACCATGAATGGCATGAAAGCGCAAAACCTTTTCCCCACTGAACTGTAGATTGTCACCCTGATACAACACAAATATGCCTTCATCTCCCTGACTGGCCATCACCACCAAATCATCCTTCCCATCTCCGTTCATGTCCTGCGGAACCACCCGAACAATGCCGGGAAACGGCAGTAAAACCTTTTCCTTTCCATCTGCAATCATTCTGAGCTGTCCTTTGTGGTTCCCAAATTCTGCGATGATGATTTCCTCACTTCCATCGCCATTCAGGTCCTGTTGCAGCAATTGCACGGGCCGATGCAAAGACGCCACTACTGGCGTAGACTGGCCCCTCTGCACCAAACGTCCCGAAGCCACTTCGGTGGGCGTCATCTGTCCCATGGACAGAATGAGGGTGTCATCATCGGTCTGATGATAACCCACAATCGCAGCACGTCCCTCCTGTAAGTCCCAGACTGATCCTTCCGGGGTCCAGTTCCAGAGATGTCCCTGCACAATGCCCGCCAACATGCCTTTCTCCTTTGTTCTTGCTTGCAGGAAAGAAATCATGGCACCTTTACGACCGTCAAGGGCAATCGGATGAGGCGTAAACTGCTTCAGGGCCTGGTTTCGTGAAATGCGATCCACGGTGTCTGGCAGGACCTCCGGCGCATTTTTCAGGACAAAAGCTTTGATAGATTCCCAGTTTTTCTGGCTGAGAAGCGGTTTTTCAGGGTAGGTCCGATTGGCCACCATGACCGCTCTTTCCTCGTAGGTGAGATCCTTGAAAGGATTATAGCCAGCTTCCCGAATGCCAAGCCGGGCGCCCATTTCCGGCAAAACATGTTCCTCCCACAGCTTGGCAGAAAGGTGTTCCGGTTCCGGGGCAATGTGGCAGTTGCCGCAATAGGTTTCGTAGACGACGGGTTTATCAGACAGATGCGGCGAGGCGCAGGCAGACAGCAAAAGGCAGGCCGCGAGCAGTCGTAGCGTTTGATTCATAGGGTGAAGTTACAGCAAATATGGACCAATCACTTGTGCCCAGATGTCATAGCCTGCTGCATTCATGTGCAGATTGTCTTCAACGAAAATATCCTTGCGGACCGCGCCGCTTTCATCGAGCATCGGTTTCCAGACATCGACAAAGGTCAAAAATGACTTTTTCTGACAGTAAGCCGCCATCGTTGCATTGGTCTCCTCATATTGCGATTTGAGATTCCAGCGGGCCACGCTCGGTTTGGGACTGATGAAAACAATCGGGGTATTGGGCATCGCCTTGCGCAGCTTTTTGACCAGTGTCCTGGTATCCTTCATGATTTCTCGGGTGCTTTTGCCTGCCGAAACATCATTGTCCCCTTCGTAGATGAAGACTTGTTTGGGCTGATATTTGACAATCAGATCCGCGTGATAATGGATCAAGTCACTCATTTGCGAACCGCCAAAGCCGCGATTGATCACCTGCTTATCCGGAAAATCTTCCGCCAGGCTTTTCCAGAAACGCACACTGGAGCTGCCGGTAAAGACGATTGCACCCTGATGTTTTTTGCCACTTTCTTCAAGAAAAGGCTTGATTTCGTCTGCGAATCGGGTCGGGTCCTGAGCCGATGCGAATTGGATCAACAGCAGGCTCAGGCTGAATAGGAGGAATCGTTTGGAAAGAATCATGACAAAATTTAAGAAAGGAATCAGACATCTTCAGGCTAAGCGCTCTATTTAATCATTTGAATCTCTTTTTTGTGGAATAAAAATTTTTCCTGCGCTTCTCTCAAATTCTGTATAACTTTGCTCGGCAAATGTCCCAAACGATATTTGCCGAATGACAGAATACGCCAAAATCGCTTTCGAAGGACTCA
>JBCBZF010000297.1:0-6956 GCA_039815525.1 Bacteroidota bacterium
CGCAAACTACACTGTCAACCACCAGTGATGTGACCATCTCTCCTCTTGTTGCTTGTACGGCTCCGATCATTTGGGAAGGGTCTTTTTTTACTGGTGAGACATCCCCCAAGCAGTTCCAGGTAAATGCCAGTCTGCAGTTTAATGGCCAGACGATTGCGACGACAAATAGATCGGGTAATTTGAACTCAAGTGAAGCCATCGTATTTAATATTGATCCGGTGCCTGGGATTGGTGGAACGTACAAAATTGTTTACGAGTATCGGAAAAAGATTTGCATAAAGATCAATAAAGTGGATGTCTGCCTTTTCTGGGGGGCTACGCAGACGAAAGAATCCAAAGCCATTATTATCCCCAGTGGTGTTGTGGGTCAGTGGTCTTATTTCCCAACTATCAAAAATATATGCAGCAATAATTACGCAAGTGGCGCATTTGATGTAAAATTCTGTCGATACAATACGGTAGAGTTTCAGGTCGCAGGAGCCCTGTACACCCATACAGAAAACGTTTCTCCTTTTTTGTCTGGAACATCGACATTTAATTTTAACCAGATTGCGAGCGAATTGGGAATAAACTTAGTCCCTGGAAATACATATAACCTAATCGTTTGTGCGAAAGCGCGGGCCGGCAATCTTTTCATCGGAGGAGAAGTCTGTCGAAATATGAGGTTTAACTATAATTGTTGTTCCAGTATCCCCAATGGAAACATCACTGTAACAAGTGTTGGCGATCGCTGTGTTGGTGGATCGTTTAATGTTATTGTTACCAATCCAGAAGTTGGGGTCAATTACTCCTTTTCCACCACTGCTCCGGGCTTGACGCTTACCCAGGTGAGCAATACCTCTGCCAACGTCTCGACCAGCTTTTACACGCCTGCTGGGCCAGTAGCAATTACCACCACCGCCTCAAGCTGTGCCGGAACCCAAAACAAGCTTAGTTTTTTTGATCTTTATCCCCCCAGCTCACCTCAGTGCGGAATCTTTCAACGCCTGGCCGAAGAAAATCAGCCAATCGACCCCCAAGTTTTTCCCAATCCAATGAACGGAAAAGCAGTTATGCGCTTCGAATTAGCTGAAACAGACCAGGTAGAGCTGAGTCTCTTAAACTCCGTGGGCCAAATCGTCGCCACACCTCTGGCAGGACAAAAGCTGAATGCCGGTCCGCAAGAGATTACGATCAGGAGAGAAGCTCTCTCAGCAGGCCTGTACTTTTACCGATTGAGGGTTGGCAATGAAGTATTCACTGGAAAAATTCTGATGGAGTAAATCCCGTCGTCTTTGTCCTGTTTAAATAAGCCGTCCGGAGGCATCCGGGCGGCCCCATCTAAGCGAGTTATTGTTATCACACATCAGCTATTCAAGTAAATATTTCACTATTCAATAACAATAACCCAAAAAGATGAAAAAACCGATTTTCTCTTTGCCCCTGCTGTTTGTCATGATGCTGATCATGTGTGGGACAGTCGATTCTTATGCACAAGTCGGCCCCGCCGGAACCATCCGCGCCGAGTTTGACGTGATCAATGCTGACGGTAGCCGGAATGTCGCTGCGGAGACCCTCATCACAGTTGATGCCGATGTCACAGTACCATCCAATTTTTTGGTTGGTTGTATCACGCCCTTTGTCTGGAGTGGCGATTTTTACACTGGTGAGACAAGTCCCAAGCCATTCGAGGTGGAGGCCAGTCTACAGTTTGATGGGCAGACGATCGCCACTAAGTTTAGAAATGGGAATCTCAACGCAAATGAACCCTTCGTTTTTGACATTGATCCGTTTCCCGCAATTGCCGGAACCTACAAGATCGTATACCGATATCGGAAAAAACGTTGTTTTAAGTTAGGCAAGCCGTTAAATATTACAGTTTGTCCTGTCTGGGACGCCTGGCAAACCAAAGAGTCAAAAGCCATCATTATCCCCAGCGGAGCGGTGAGTCAGGTGTATCCTTTCTCTTTGAATAAAACTGTCTGTAGCAATGATTATTCAAGTGGGGCCTTTGGCGTAAACTTTTGCCGGTATAACACGGTGGAATTCAGTATCACCGGTACCCAGACCAAGTATGTCGAAAATGTCTATCCGCAACTGTCTGGGACAACGACGTTTAATTTCAACGAGATTGCAAGTCAATTAGGCATCAACGTAGTCCTGGGAGGTACTTACAACATCACAGTGTGTGCAAAGGCGCGGGCAGGTGGTCTCTTTATCGGCGGAGAGTCCTGCAAAAATATGACCTTCAGCTATAATTGTTGTTCGAGTATTCCGAATGGGAATTTCAATGTGATGAGTTTGGGAGATCGCTGCGCCGGTGGGTCTTTTACCATATTCGTCACCAATCCTGAGCCTGACGCCACCTACAGCTTTAGCACCAGCGTGCCGGGCATCACGATTACATCCCTCAGTGGCACTGCTGCCAATGTTTCGACCAGTGCAAGCACGCCCATCGGGATGGCGACATTCAACGTCACCGCCACAACTTGTGCCGGATCCCAAAGCAGCAATCATCCGTTTGAGATTTTTGATCCTTTCTCATCACAGTGCGGCATCATCCAACGCCTCGCTGAAGACAAGCTCCAAATTGAACCGCAGCTTTTTCCCAATCCCATGCAGGGAAAAGCAGTCCTGCGCTTCGAATTACCTGAAACAAACCGGGTAGAATTGGCCCTCCTGAATACTCTGGGGCAAGTTGTCGCCAAGCCTTTGGCGGCGCAAAAGTTAAATGCTGGTCCGCAGGAAATTGCGATCAGGAGAGAGCAACTGTCAGCTGGTTTATACTTCTACCAATTAAGAGTTGGCAATGAAGTCTTTACTGGTAAAGTGTTGATGGAATAAAGTCTTCACAGACAACATGACAAACGGTGTGTCTCAACACATCCATATCATCCAAATCATTCCGCCCTCCGGACCTGGTCCGGAGGGCATCCTCAGATGTTTAGCGAAAGAATACACACCACCTCATCCTTTCTAAGATAGATTGAACACGAATTTTAGCGATCACAGATCTACTAACCTATAACAGTAAACCTAAAACAATGAAAAGACTATATGCCTTCTACCCGCTCATCCTTTTGATCTTCGTGATGTGTGGAACCATTGATATTCATGCGCAAGGCGGAACGGTCGGATTTTTCATAGACGGCAGATTCCGGACGACTGTTGCCTTCGCAACCAATGATATCACCATCCCTTTTGACAATAATTCTTTATGTGGTTTCCCGACGACCTGGTCTGGCACCTTCGTTACCGGTTCAACCGCACCTCAGAGATTCCAGGTGGAAGCATTTTTGCGGATTGACGGCCAGACGATTGCGAGCAGATTTGTGGATGCCGCCATTGTCTCAACTGCTACGCTTACCTTTCCCATTGCGCCGATTCCCATGCTGGAAGGTACCTATACGGTTCGCTATCGCTATCGACCACGTGTTTGCTTTTCGGCGGGCATATTTGGAGACATCTGTTTCTGGGGCTCGTGGCAAACCGTAGACTCCAGGGCCATGATCATCAGTAATACCAATGTTGACCTGATGCCGGTAAGCGGTCCAGACAATGTCTGCAATGATGATTTTTCCAGTGGTGATTTTGATGTAACGGCTTGCCGCCATAATGAAGTGGAAATTCAGATCACCCCACCTTTGGGCGCGCCTCAATCAGTCGTTTATAGCGCTACGCCTCAACTCAACACGGGCATCTCTACCTTCAATTACCGTCAGGCTGCCAATGATATGGGGCTGACACTTGTGCCTGGTACGCTGTATCAGGTGAGGGTGTGTGCCAGAGTGAGAGCCGGAGGGATTTTGTTGGATCAGGATTGTGAAAACAGAAGCTTCAATTACAACTGTTGTACTGGATTGCCTTCGTCTGGATTCAATGTGGGTGTATTGGGAGACCGTTGTGCGGGTAAATCCTTCAATCTCTTTGTGCAAAATCCGCAGGCAGATGTTTCCTACAGCTTTAGCACCAATGTTCCTGACATGGTGATTACCCAGTTGAGCAATACCTCGGCCAGTGTCAGCACCAATGTATTCAGTACGCCAGTGGGTCCGGCTGCGATCACGGCCATTGCGACAAACTGCGCTGGTTTCCAAAACCGACTCGTCTTTGTAGACATTCTCGATCCAAACTCAAATCAGTGCAGCACCTTCGAACGTCTGGCTGAAGACAAACTCCAGGTCAATCCGCTTGTGTCTCCCAATCCCATGAACGGCAAAGCCGTTTTGCGATTCGATCTGCCTGAAGCGAATCAGGTAGAATGTGCCTTGCTAAATGGTGTCGGTCAAGTCGTGGCGAAGCCCTTGGCAGGACAAAAGCTGCATGCAGGCCCGCAGGAAATCACCATCCGGAGAGAGCAACTCTCATCAGGCTTATATTTTTACCAGTTGAGGGTTGGAGATGAAGTCTTTACTGGGAAAATTTTGATGGAATAGCGACGCAATTTGGTTGCATGATATAAGGTCTCCCGGATGAATCCGGGAGGCTTTTTTTGTGAATAGGAAAGTATAAAACCAGAATTATATATTGTAGAAAATATATCTCCGCTCATGTTTTGTGGCCTGCCGTTTAATTCCGAAATCTGCCTTTTATGTATTTTGAATGAAATGAATTGAGATAAAAATTCATCTTCTAAAAGAGCGCTCGTTAGGACACATCAGCTTCCATTCACATTAACCTAACAGAAGATGAAAAAGCAAACTTTCTCTTTTATGCTCTATGTGCTTCTTATGGTAAGTGCAATCAGTCATCTCCGGGCCCAGATCGGTGCGGCTGGTACAATTCGGGCGGAATTTAATGGGACGGTCGTTGAAACCACACCATTTTCAATCAATGATGAAACGCTAAGTGTCAATAATTCATCAGACTGCGACGAACCAATTGAATGGTTGGGCAACTTTTTTTCTGGAGAGGATATTATAACTCCCTTTGAGGTTGAGGCTAATCTGCTGTTTGATGATGTTTCGATCGCATCAAAACCCATTACTGGACACTTCCTTGGCCCATTCGATGCTCTTCCTATCGTATTCGCTGGCCAGCCAATTCCGGCAATAGCTGGGGAATACAAGATTCAGTATCGGTATAGAAAACGTTATAAGGCCAAAATATTTGGGGTAACTCGATTTCTTTGGTGGGAAGAATGGGAAGAAAAGGACTCAAAAGCCATCATCGTAATCGATGCAAAGGTTGATCAGGTTTTTCCTGCAACGGTTCCCCTCAATGTCTGTAACAATGATTTGTCAAGTGCTGACTTTGATCTAAGCGCCTGTCGATATAATGAGGTTGAGATAAGAATTGATCCCCCCGGTGGGCCGGAACAAAGCATTGTGTATGATGCTACGCCAGATTATACGCAGGGATTCTTTTTCGGAGGGCTGGTTTCGTTAAACTTTGCTCAGGCGGCGGCTGATATGGGCATCACATTGAGTCCGGGGAATCAGTACCAGGTGAATGTTTGTCCAAGAGTTGTATCGGGAGGGGTAGTGCTAGACGAAGATTGTTCCAGCCACACTGTGAACTTTAATTGTTGCGAAAACGCCCCCAGCGCGGGTTATTACATCACACCCATCGGAGATCGCTGTGCGGGAAAAGTCTTTAGCATTGCAGTCCAGAATGCGGAGCCCGGCGTGACCTACTCCTTCAGTACCAGCGTGCCTGGCATGGTGATTACCCAATTGATCGGCAATCCTACCACTGCCAGTGTCAGCACCAATGTGTTCACCACCCCACCCGGCAATGCAGCCATCACCATCACTGCCACCAATTGTTCCGGCAGCCAGAGCAAAGTGGACTTTGTAGAGATCATTGATCCCAATTCAAATGAGTGCAGCATTTTTGAGCGTTTGGCTGATGCCCAACATCATTTTCAACCCAAATTGTCGCCCAATCCAATGACTGGCAAGGCAACATTGGCGTTTGATTTACCAGAAGCCCAACAAGTTGAATTGATGCTTTTGAATACAGTGGGGCAAATTGTCGCGACGCCTCTATCAGAGGAAAGACGACAGGCAGGTCCGCAGCAAATCGTGATCAAAAGAGCAAATCTGTCTGCAGGCTTGTACTTCTACCAATTGAAGCTTGGCAATGAAGTCTTTACGGGAAAAATTGTCATTGAGGATTAATCATTTACGAAATCAACTAAGCCATCTGGACATCTGTTCAGATGGCTTTTGCATGTTGCTTTTTTTCCAGACAACTTGCATCCACGCCAAATCGTCTGTGCTTTGATGAAATCCAAATCTTCTCTCTGCTTCGTAATTGGGCTGATGTTGTGTACGAGCTTCAGCTTTTCCCAAAATGATCCAGTCGTATGGCAAAAACAGCCTTATGAAGTCGATGGCAAAGTCGCCAATTGGCCCGCCATCACCATGGACGAAAAAAGTGGCTATACCTATGGTATATCAGTAGACTCCGCCTATGTATATCTCAGCGTGAAAATTGGCGGTCTGCAATTGCAAAACCAGATTTTCCTTGCTGGGTTGACATGTTGGATCGACAAAAAGAGAAAGAAAGGAATTCGTTTTCCCATTGGGGTGCCGGAAGAACAAAGGCCCCGCGATCCGAATGTATTCGAAGATTACTTATACGATTTGCAAGATGGCAAATACCAAAGGGTGAAAGAGCTGTTTAGCCTGGAACTGCTTGGTTTTTATGGTGGAAAAGAACTGACCTGGGGGGAAGCCAAAAACGAAGGCGGCATCAATGCAGCTGCCAGCTTTGATTCGGAAGGCATCCTGATATATGAATTGGCCATCCCACGGACGAGCTTTGATAAACCAGAGAAAGGGATTCACCTGAGTCTGGAAAGCGGTGTACTGGGGCGTCCCCGATTGCACGCCTGGGATGCCGTCGGCATCAGTGGTGGATCTGTCAGCAACCCAGGCCGAATTGAAACAGAGAAAGTTCGCAATTACCAATATAAGCTTGAGCGTTACCGGCAGTATACAGTTGCCAAACGTGTCAAAATTAAAAAAATA
>JBCBZF010000151.1:0-9081 GCA_039815525.1 Bacteroidota bacterium
TGAGCTAATTTCATGCTCTTAAAGCCAAAGCTCTAATGAACGTCAAAAGTTCATGGCCAAAATACATTTAAGGACTAAAAGTGTACTAAAAATGGAACAATCCGAGCGGAGCGCTAGCGTAGCGAGGAAAAGTTTTGAAAATAGACCTCTTAAAAGTGCCATTTTCCTTTGATTTCAGAAATGTTTTCAGTTTTCGCGGGAGTTCATAATTTTTCGCGGGGAATTCGCGGGTTGAATTTTTTTAGCGGGACTTTCGCGGGTATCACGGGTCTGTAGACACCATGTAAAAAACAAAAACGTTAAAAACCTTTGTCTAGGCGAGGTATTGCTTTCACGGTTGGGTATAGGCACTTCTTCGACTGCAAATGCTAATCTTGGATCAGTGTATGTTGTTTGTTTTGTTTTCAAGCAGGAAAAATAAGAAGCATTTTACTAGTATTTAGTATCCAAGCCAGACTGGATATCATTTCAGAATCTCGATTCATCAATTACTTTTGATACACAACAACACCATCAAGGACGTCACGCTCCCAGCCATCCGGCAAGTCGCCAACTAGCTTTTTACGTTTTCCCGTACGCGGATGTACCCATTGAGTGGCTCGCTCTTCGTGGCTATAAGTAAAAGCCATATACCGCAGATACAAAACATCTGTAGTATCACAACTGCCAATCCATCCTCCAAAATTGCGGGTAACCTTGAACTGGTAACCAGCGAATTCCTTGATCCTTATGGACGGAATCTGGCTGCCTTCTCTTTAACAGGGCCGCTGATTACCAAGAAGCAAACCTTCAATGATGTCGAAGTAAAAGTGCCCGTTTTGGGATTCTTCGTTAATGGTGAATTTGATTACAACCGTGATTCTGATCCAGCTGCGCTTGGGATCTTTAGGGTCCAGGACGATGTTCTGGCAGATCTACAACAGAACCCGGTAGAGCTCTCACCTGATGGTTTGTCTTTCCTCAGTCGCGCCAACTTCATCGGTAATGAGTCGATTGAACAAATACAGGCCAAACAAAACAATGAAGATCTGCGTATTCGTGGTCTGGCCCGTCTTGACTTTCAACCGACCAATAACATCTTGGTGAAATTGGGCGGTAATGTAGAATATATTAACTCAGATCAGTGGGGAATCGGCTCAACGCTCTTCGCACCTGATAACCGGAGCCAGTTTGAAGGCGCTTACTATCGTGGTTTCCTACGATTCCAGCAAAACTTTAAAGGCGGTGAAAATTCTGCCGTCAAAAACCTCTTTTACTCTCTGCAAGGTGATTACTCCTTGTATCAGCGCCGTTTCCAGCACCGTGATCACGGAGAGAATTTCTTTGACTATGGATATGTTGGGAAATTTGAGTTTGATGAAATCCCTGTCTATGCCTTCATCGATGATCCACAGAGCACGGTTTCTTCTGGGCCACATTGGCAGACAATCGGGTATTCTTTCCAGAATCTGCGCTTTGATGGGACTGATACCCGCAATCAGGTATTGGCCAATCATAACAATACCATGTTTGCGCTTTCTCAGGAAAATGGTGGCCCAAGACTACGGGATCTGAATGACTTTGCCTTCCGCCAGGGAATTCTGAACGGATTTGGTGCGCGTGGCATTTACTCTATTTTCAGTGGTCTGGGCGCAGAAACAGGCGGGTTCAGTAAGTTTGACTTTGAGCAGTATCGTCTGACTGGTCAGGCGACAGCTGAGATTAGCGGTCACAACCTGAAAGCTGGTTTCGAATTTGAGCAGCGCGTGGAACGTGCTTACTCTGTCAATGCCCGTGGCCTTTGGGGATGGGCACGTCAGTATGCAAACTTTCACCTCCTGAACCTGGAAGACAATCCAGACAACTTCGTTTATGTAACGCAGGATGGCGAATTTCAGGATACCGTCATGGTACCACGTCGCTATGAAGGCTCTGATCAGCGTACCTTCGACCGCAACTTGCGTGAAAAACTGGGCTTGCCGGTAGATGGCACTGACTTCGTGAACATTGATGCCTTGTCGCCAGAGTTTTTCTCTCTGGATATGTTCTCCGCCGATGAACTCCTCGCCGACGGTTTGGGCCCCGTTACCTACTACGGATACGACTACCTCGGTAATCGTTCCGCACAGGTAGATGCCGGTTCATTCTTCACTGATGAAGTAAATCGTCCACAGAATGCCTTTGCGCCGACCTACATCTCAGCCTTCCTTCAGGATAAATTTGAATTTGAAGATATCACCTTCAACATCGGGGTACGGGTTGACCGCTTCGATGCCAACCAGGTGGTCCTAAAAGATAACTTTTCTCTCTATCCAACTTACTCCGCCAGTGAAGTAGCTTCCGGTAATTTGGGGATTCCTACCTACGATCTGCCAACCGGTATCGATGGTGATTTTGTCCCTTATGTAAATGATGCCAGCAACTTCTCTGAGATCATTGGATACCGGAATGGGGAATCATGGTTTGATGCCAACGGGACGCCAGTTTCCTCCACACAGATTGCGCAGGCATCAGGCGGTAAGCCAATTCCAGCAGTACGTCAGGAGGAAGTAAGCATTGAGTCATTCGAAGACTATGAGCCGCAGACCACGATCATGCCGCGTATCTCATTTTCTTTCCCGATTTCGGATGTGGCTTCTTTCTTCGCCCACTACGATGTATTGGCGCAGCGTCCTGGTCAGGTATTCCAGACTTCCAGCTCCCTGCTGGCCGGACAGATCTCCAACTACGCTTTCCTGGAAAACCGTCCTACGGCGACTGTTGTGAACCCCAACCTCCGTCCGGAAGTAACAGTTGACTATGAAGCGGGATTCAAGCAGCGGATTGGACAGAGCATGTCGATGACCATTTCGGCTTACTATCGCGAAATGCGGAACCAGATTCGCTTCCGCCGTTTTGCCAATGCTTTCCCTTTCTCTTACGATACGTATGACAACCTGGATTTTGGTACGGTCAAAGGCTTCTCATTCACTTACAATATGAGAAGAACCAATAATGTCCGTCTTCAGGCATCCTATACACTGCAGTTTGCTGATGCAACTGGTTCAAGCTTCTCTTCAGCCAGAAACGTAGTAAACTTCCTGGAAGGTGTTGGTGTATTGCGGGCACTGTTGCCGATTGACACCGATCAGCGTCACCGAATCACCACCAACATTGACTACCGCTTCACTGGTCGCGACAGCCGGAGCATGGGACCAGCTCTGAAGTTTGGTGAAAAGACCATTTACCCACTGAAAAACTTCGGGGTAAACCTGACTGGTTACATCGGTTCTGGTACGCCATTTACCCGAAACTCAGTTGCCATTCCTTCGGTCCAGTCTGGTGTGAATCTCGTGAATCAGATCGATGGTACACCAAATGGCGCCCGTCGTCCCTGGCAGTTCCGTGCTGATCTGCGTGCAGACAAGAGCTTTATCTTTGGTGGTGGCAAGAAAAAAGAGGATGGATCAATTTCACGCGGCTTTGATGTCAATGTCTACATCACCGTCCTGAACCTGTTTGATACCCGTAACGTGGTCAGCGTGTACCGCTTCACCGGCCTGCCTGAGGATGATGGCTACCTCGAATCAGGTAGTGGTCAGCAGGATATCGTTACTCAGATTGATCCACAGTCTTTTGTTGATCAATACCGTCTCCGTCTTCAGAATCCTAACAACTTCTCACTGCCCCGTAGAATTCGCCTCGGGTTGCTAATGAGCTTCTAGCCCAAATACATGATGAGTATATCAGAAAGAATGATAGGAAACATGAAACACATAAATCGCTTCAGTCTGTTGTTTCTACTGATGCTTGGCGTATCAGTCCTGCAGGCGAAAGAGCCAGTTGGCGTGGCAAAGAGAACCCTGAATGGGTATCGTGTAGCCGAAAGCTGCCTGCCACCCAGCGCCTCATCGCAGATGGATGTCAACAATGTCCGTACCCTACTCCACAATGGTGGGGACATGTGGTGGGATTTGGTTGGTGATCCGCGTTATGAAGTACCCAAAGGCAGTAACAGGCACTCTCTGTTTGCTGGTTCCCTCTGGGTTGGTGGATTGGATGATGCTGGTCAGCTGCGTGTTGCTGCGCAGACGTATCGCCAGTCAGGAGTTGACTTCTGGCCTGGTCCATTGACCAATAATACGGCCTCAACCGATGACATTACCTGTGAAAAATATGACCGGATGTTTAAGATCAACAAAACTGAAGTTGATGCATTCCGGGCTGCTTTTGCAAATCGTGATGTGCAGGCGTTTAATCCAGCACAATTTCCAAATGTCTTCAACTGGCCTGCGGTTGGTAACCCCAATAGTACCCTGGGTGAAGATGCAGATGGAATCACACTGGAAGCTTTCGCTGATGGTGCCATTATCAATGCTGCCCCTTTTATCGATGTAGATGGAGATCCATTTACATACGATCCTTCTGCAGGAGACTATCCTGATATCGATGGTGATCAGGCTATCTGGTGGATCATCAACGATAAAGGAAATGTTCACACTGAGACTGGTGGTGAGCCGATCGGGGTAGAAATCCATATGCTGGCATTTGCCTTCACAACAGCAAATGCGGTCAACAACATGACCTTCTACCGTCAGACGGTGATCAATCGTTCGAGCAATAAGCTGAATGAAACGTACATGGGACAGTGGGTTGACTCGGATATCGGTAAGTTCAATGATGATTATGTTGGCTGTGATCCTGACCGTGGCCTGGGTTTCTCATACAATGCGGACGCTGATGACGATGGAGCGGCTGGATACGGATTGAATCCGCCAGCAATCGGCGTTGACTTTTTCCAGGGACCACTCGCTGATCCCGGAGATGGCATTGACAATGACCGCGATGGCGTCATCGACGAATTTGGGGAGACCATCATCATGTCTAAGTTTGTCTATTATAACAATGACTTCTCGCTGATTGGTAACCCAGAGGTTGCCCAGCACTATTACGGATACCTGACTGGTTTCTGGAAAGATGGTACGCCAATTGTTGACAACTTTACCAACGGTGGAGAAGGAAACGGCTACCCACCTTCAGATCCTGGACCAGTGTCCGATTATATGTTCCCTGGTGATCCATGTGTTGGTACTGGTTGGACAGAAAACAATGCTGACAACCCACGGAATGAAGACCGTCGCTTCCTGCAATCGGCCGGACCGTTTACCCTCCAACCAGGCGCTGTCAATGAGGTGGTAACTGGTGTGGTTTGGGCGCGTGGTTTCTTCAACGACCAGTTTGGTTCGGTCTGTGAGCTCTTTGCTGCGGATGATGTTGCGCAGGCATTGTTTGACAACGACTTCCGTCTTCTGGATGGACCAGATGCCCCAGAACTAGCCGCCTCTGAATACAGCCAGGAACTGCTCCTGAACTGGGGATACCCCGAAGCGCTCCGTCAGGTACGGAACAACTTCAATGAAAGCTATTCGCAGGCTGATCCGGTTCTGAAAGCCGTCGGGGAGCCTGACTCTATCTTCAACTTTGAAGGATATATTGTCTACCAACTTGTTGATGCAACGGTCGGTCCAAACGAACTAAATGATCCTGATCGTGCCCGTATCATTGCTCAATGCGACATTGAAAACGGCATTGGTACCATTGTCAACCGCGTTGAACAACAGGTTGAAGGTGTCAGCGAGCCCATCGTGGTGGAAGAAGTTCAGGTACAGGGAGCAGATGAAGGAATCTTTAACTCAATCCGGGTTACGCAGGACCTTTTCGCTTCCGGAGCCGATACTCGCTTGGTCAATTATACCACCTACCATTATGGCGTCATCGCTTATGCATACAATGATGTAACTTCTGACGGTCGCAAATTTGTGCCGGGCAACCGTTTCTTCCGGGTCGTGTCAGCTTTGCCACATCCTGTTGAAATCGAAAATGGCGGTACCGTAACCAACTCTCAGTATGGAGACGGGATTCCCGTTAGCCAGATCGCCGGGATTGGTAATGGCGGAAACTTTGTCCGTATTTCAGAAGAAACTGAAGCCGCGATCCTGGATCAAGGATCTGTTTCCACCATCGAATATCAAGCTGGTGCGGGGCCGATTGAAGTGAAAATCATCGACCCCAAAATTGTCCAGGGCAAACACTACCGGGTTAAAGTCGTCCAGGATCGTTTGATCGAAACCATCTATATCAGTGAAGACTCTTCTGTTTTCGATCAGGTATTTGCTGATTGGATTCTGGAAGAATCAAACGAGGCTGGTGGCCCATATACCGAAATTTTCCAGTCTACTTATACCCAACGTAACGATGGGACTGCCCCTCGGCCGCTGCCACTGGTGGGTACTGAGCGCGTAATTGAGGAGCGTGGTTTCTCTGTTGTCGTTCGCGATGTCGGGATTGCTGGTGATACACTGGACGAAGCGGGACGTATGGGTGTCCTCGGAGGTGAAGTTAGCTTCGTTGACCCTTCTCAGCCATGGTTGGCTGGCTTGTCTGACAATGACGAATTCTTTGGTGGTATCTGGAACTGGATTCGCTCCAGCGACCGGATTTTCGGTAACCTTGGGATCAACGATAAATTTGGTTTCTTCTCAACGCTTGCAGACGGCCGATGGGCACCATTCGCCCTCGCCCGGACATTCAATAACACTTTGCAAGGAGGGGGAGATATTGGTTTAAGTCCTGCGATCAAATCTCCTACTGGTAACCGCCAGATGGGACCAGAAGATTTGATCAACCTGCAGGAACTTCCTGATGTAGACATCGTCTTTACCTCAGACATCACCAAATGGTCTCGTTGCGCGGTCATTGAGACCAGTCCAAACTCAAGTTTGGGTACTGGTGCCTGGCAGCTCTCTGCAAAGTGGAGTGATAATGTGGACAAAACCGGTACCAGCCAAGGGGCCAAAACTGAAGATGATCATGGTTTGGGATGGTTCCCTGGCTACGCCATCAATGTCAATACTGGTCAGCGGCTTAGTCTCTTCTTTGGAGAAAGCGAGTGGGATCGTTTGAATCGTGGGAATGATATGTTGTTCAATCCTACCTCTGACTTCGGACAAAACCTCGATCGGGTTGGAGGACGCCATTATGTGTGGGTGACCAACCTTCCTTATGACGATGACTTTGACAATCTCAAAGACAGCTTGCAAAACGCAAACTACGTGGGAGACTTCCCGGATGCGATTTTCTTCAATGAAAGTGGACACAACCTGGCCAGTGTATACCGACATGTAGCCTGGTGTGGCATTCCAATGGCCGCCAACGGTTTTGACATTGCTGATCCAACTCAGATTCCAACCGATGCCAGAGTTTCTCTGCGCGTCAACCAGCCTTTCCGCTCGCGTGAAGGCGCCACTGATATCCCAACATATTCCTTCAATACAGTTGAGCTGGCTGCTGCAACTGAGCAAACAGAAGTGGCAGAAGATGCACTCGACAAGGTTTTGGTTGTACCGAATCCTTATTACGCCTATTCTTCCTACGAAACTGGGCAGCTTGATAATCGGGTAAAGATCACCAACCTGCCCCAAAAGGCACGAGTCAGCATCTTTACGCTGAATGGTTGGCTGGTTCGTCAGTTTACCAAAGATTCTGAAGAGCCAGATCTTGATTGGGATCTGAAAAACAGTGCTGGTGTCTCTGTCGCCAGTGGTGTGTATATCATCCATGTTGATGGCAACATTGATGGTCAGCAACTCGGAGAAAAAGTCATCAAGCTCTTTGCTGTGATGCGTCCGGTTGATCTCGATTCTTTCTAAATGATATACTGTGAGCTGGTTGGCAATACGTTCAACCAGCCACCTTCTTTTTTCAAAACAGATACCTTTACGGATCATGAAAAATATTCTACTTTTTCTTTGTCTGATGTGTGTGGGAGCAAGTCTGACTTTTGGTCAGTCTGAGCGGACCGGACAGGCAGGTGCGACGGAGCTGATGATCAATACGATGCCGCGCAGCTCGGCCTTCAATGGACTGGATGTCAGTTCTTCAGATGGAATCGAGAGTTCCTGGGTCAACCCAGCTGGTATTGCCCGTACCACAGGTACTGAGCTGATGTTTTCGCATACTTGGTGGCTGATTGGCACAGAAATTCAGGTTAATTCCTTTGGCTTTTCTCAGAGTCTGGGTGAAAGTGGTTCCCTCGGATTATTGGTGAATGCCTTTGATTTGGGTGATTTTATCCGAACCACTGAGGAATTGCCAGATGGAACCCTCGGAACCTTTAGCCCAACATACCTCAATATTGGCCTTTCTTATGCCAAAAAATTTACTGACCGGATTCATGTAGGTTTTACTGCCCGTGTTATCAGTGAGTCTACTCCAGAAGTGGTGGCCAATGGTGTCGCCTTTGATGCAGGTATTCAGTATCGTGCCGGCGAAAAAGACCGGGTGAAACTGGGGATTGTTCTACGGAATGTTGGACCAACGATGAAGTTCGGTGGTGATGGCCTCTCTTTCCGGGTGCCAATTGAGCCAGATGATCCTTTTTCATCACGCGCCCAGGTGCCGACTGCTTCATTCGAACTGCCTACAATGTTGAGTATGGGAGGCTCTTATGACTTCTTCATTGGTGATGACAATACTGTCACCATCCTGGGAGGATTCATTTCTAACTCCTTCTATGTTGACCAGGGTGGATTGGGGCTGGCTTACAAATACAAAGACTATCTCATCCTGCGAGGATCATTTTTATATGAAAATGGCATTTTTGGCAAGGTCATTGGGGTAGATGGTCGGACCAATGCCCATACTGGCTATGCAGCAGGTGCAACCTTCCAGGTTCCATTCGGTACCGGAAAGTTCGATGCAAGCGGGAATGAAGCATTCTCCACCTTTTCTTTGGATGCAAGCTATCGCACGAGTAACCCATTTGGCGGAACCTTGGTCATTGGTGCTCGTATAGACTTATAAGATCGAGAAGGAAATTTTCTTTCATTTGGGATGGCCCTCGGCCATCCCGAATATTTTTTGTATGTTTTATCATCTCCTCATGTCTACTGGCGTGCAGGGGATTTTCAATCAAATGAACTGGATTATGAGTGATGTAACATATCTTACCCAGGAAGGATACGATAAGTTAAAGGCCGAATTGGCTGATCTGAAGGGGAGAGGGCGCACGGAGATTGCCAAAGCAATTCAAAAAGCCCGTGAAATGGGGGACCTGAGTGAGAA
>JBCBZF010000967.1:0-2807 GCA_039815525.1 Bacteroidota bacterium
CCTCCCATAACCTGATCAAGGACCCACCTTTCAATCGACTGGATCTGATTGTTTGTAGGAACCTTCTGATGTATTTCAACGATTCTCTCCAGCAGAAAGTCCTGACCATGCTCAACTTTTCATTGCGGAAAGAACGTTTTTTGTTTCTGGGAGGATCACAATACAAGGATCAGGTCAACAATATTTTCCATGCAGTCGCTAAAACCAGGAATATTTTTCAGGCGGTTTTCAACCCCAACCTATTCCAGTCTTCCGAATACCTCAATTTCCGGAAAGGGATGATGGAACGGGCAGTGGCCCCACTTGAAAAGCGGAAAGGTCAAAGTCGCCAGCAAAAAGACACCAGTGAACTGGTCAATGAGATGTTAATCGGGGAATTTGTTGGCGCTTGTATACTGATCAATGAAAAATATGAACTCCTCAAACATTATGGGCATGCCAGTAGATATTTACGGGTTCCCAACGAGCCCCGCAACTGGAATTTGATTAAGATGGTTTCTCTTGACACCGGGGCAGCCATTCGTTCAGGGGTTAAGGAAGCCATCCGCGCAAAGCGTTCGGTCTATTACAGCAAAATCAACTTTGGGCAGGATGACCAGCCGATTACTGCGGACATGACCATCAAGCCACATTTTGTCCATGATGATCAGCCGCCGATCATCTTCCTTTTGCTTCACAAAGAGACGTCCACCCTACCTGGAACAGCTGATCATGGACCACTCAGCAAACCTCAGGAGCAGCGCATCATCCAGTTGGAACAGGAACTCAAAATTACCCGTGAAAACCTGCAGGCGACCATTGAAGAATTGCAAACTGCCAATGAAGAGTTGATGGGCACCAATGAAGAATTGCAGACGATGAATGAGGAAATGCAGTCTGTCAACGAAGAACTGTATACCATCAACTCCGAGTACCAGAGTACCATTGCACGTCTGACTGAAGCCAATGTAGATTTGGATAATGTCATGCAGCAATCAGGAATTGGGATCATTTTCCTGGATCAGGAACTCTGCATCAGACGCTTTACGGAAGCAGCCACAACCGAATTCAATATCACAAATCTAGACCTTGGGCGGCCCATTCAACACTTTTCAAGTAATCTGATGGACGACGACCTGGCCGAAGCAATTGAGCAGGTCAATCAGAGTCGTGAACCGATGCGGTGGGAGACATCGACCCAGCAAGGAAAGTGGTATTTAGTTGAAATTTTACCTTATCAGTCGGTGGAAGAACGGGAAGAAGGCGTTTTGCTCTCTTTTGTTGACATATCTTCTTTGAAAGGAAATAATCAGGCACGTTTGACCGCAGAAAAATCCCAAAAACTAAGGGCACAGCTTCGGACAGAAAAAGAACATATCAAGCAGCTTTCCCAACATATTCAGTTGTACCAGAATGTCTTTGATCTTGACGAAGACATACACATTGTCTTTGATGCGGAAGGCATCCGCAAGTTGGATAAGCATCAGGTTGACTGGTTAGATGAGGAAGAATTGATCGATGTCCAACAACAGCTCATTCCCAGTCTATTCAGTCACAGCGGATTAGAGATTGAAAATGAAATGATCCTCACCACCGGAGAGCATCCTCATGAAAAGGAAGTCAGGGTTTTGGTATCGGGTTGTGATGATGGCAGCACATTAGCGGTAATCAAAAACCATCATGAAATCCAGGCGATTCGGCGTGACCTTAAAAAGACGCAGGCACGTTTTTGGGATCTGGTCGAACAGATTCCGGAGGTCAGCATCGCATTTTTTGATCAGGAACTACGCTATCAAGAGGCCTATGGAGAAATGGCGGATCGTTTCCATGTTGGCAGGAGCGTTAAAGACATGTTTCCGGCCATCGAATTCCCTCACATCATAAAAATGCACCGCCAGGCAATGAATGGCGTCCCATGCCAAGGAGATATTTCAATCGCACAGGAGCATTTCCTGCTCAGAATTCTGCCCTTAACAGACCATCGAAACGAGATCTATGCTGGCATGATCGTGATGCAAAAAGTCTCTGATTTGCGCCATCTGACCAATGAGTTGGAATCCCGCCTGAAAGAAATGGAATACTTTGCCTATGCAGTCTCTCATGATCTGAAAAGTCCCCTACGATCTATTGCAAGTTTTGCGCAGTTACTCAAGCGGCGATACTACGATTCGCTGGATGAAGAGGCCAATGAATTCATTGATTTCATTGTCAGCAATGTTGAGAGTATGCGGGATCTGATCAATGGATTACTAGGCTTCTCTCTGGTTGGCAGTGAAGATCAACAAGTAAAAGATCTGGATATCAGTACATTGATCGGGCGGGTTCAGCAACAATTGAATTCATCAATCAAGGATGAGCAGGTTCAGATCAACGTAGGGGAAATGCCAATGATCAAATGCCATGATGTATTAATCCAGCAGGTTTTTCAGAACCTGATTGAAAATGCCATTAAGTACAATGAGTCCGAGATAAAGCAAATTGATATCCAGGCCAGAGAAGGCGATTCAAGCTGGATCTTCTCCATTGCAGATAACGGCATCGGCATTCCGGAAAAATATCACGATCAGATTTTTGCCATTTTTAAACACCTGAATAATCGGCGCAAATACAAAGGGACTGGTATTGGTTTGGCACTGTGCAAAAAGATAGTCGATCGACTTGGTGGCCGCATCTGGGTTGAATCAGAAGAAGGAAAAGGATCAACCTTTTCTTTTGAACTCCCAAACCGGTGCTGGTACATTCATTAAAATTCTTTCACATCACTGAATTTCTCAAAAGTGGCCACAGACGCTCCTGACAAACTCTTGGCCCTGCGGGGGGGTGACCGA
>JBCBZF010000947.1:0-2883 GCA_039815525.1 Bacteroidota bacterium
CCTGCATCGTGCTGGTCGGCGTTACGACCGTCATTTACGACACGCTCGGCGGCATGGCGGCGGTGGTCTACTCCGACGTCATCCAGATGGTGGTGCTCCTTTTTGGCCTGATCCTCTGCATTGTCATTGCAACTCATATTGCCGGAGGCTGGGACGCCATCTTTGCAGCGCATGATGCCGCTCGACTCGAAGGCATCCAGTGGACCCATGGGCTTGGCGACGGCGGCAGCGCTCCGGTCTGGGGCTTCTTGGTCGGCGGCTTTGTTTTGTACGTCAGCTACTACGGCGTCGATCAGAGTCAGGCGCAGCGTGAGCTCAGCGCTCCGACGATCGACGACACCAAGCGTTCGCTCGTGCTCAACGGCCTCGCGCGTTTTCCGCTGACGGTGCTGTATCTCGTTATGGGGCTGGCGATCGGCGCCGCCTATTCTCACCAAAAGCGCCCTTGGCGGCGGACTCCTGCTTTCCCCCTGGTTATTGCAAGCTTGCAGTAGTGGGCAAGGAGGTGAATCGGAAGAAACCCAGGAAGCATCAGCCATTGACTTGCCAGCCAAAGAGCTTTTTTTCAAGATTTCTCTGGCTGAATGGTCGCTCCATCAGGCCCTTTTCGACAAAAAAATCACCAACCTTCAATTTCCAGAGGTGGCAAAAAATGAATTTGGCATTGAAGCGGTGGAATATGTCAACCAGTTTTTTAAGGACAAGGCCAAAGATGCATCCTACCTCGCTGAGTTGAATCAGCGCGCCAACGATCTGGGCGTTACCAATGTCCTGATCATGATTGATGGTGAAGGAGGCCTGGCACAGACCAAGGCAAAGAAACTGACTGAAGCGATCGAGAACCACTACAAATGGGTAGAAGCAGCCCAAACATTGGGGTGCCATTCCATCCGGGTCAATGCTTATGGAGAGGGAAGCATGGAAGAAGTTGCCTCTGCCGCAGTGGACGGCCTGAGTCGCCTGGCAACATTTGCCAAAGATTATGACATCAATGTGATCGTCGAAAACCATGGTGGTTATTCTTCCAATGGTGCCTGGCTTTCAGGTGTGATGAAGCAGATTGGCATGGACAATTGTGGCACCTTACCTGACTTTGGCAACTTTATCATCGACCGCAAGACCGGTGAAAGCTATGATCGCTATCAGGGTACGCAGGAGTTGATGCCATTTGCCAAAGGCGTAAGTGCAAAAACCAATGACTTTAACGAAGCTGGTGATGATACCAAAACTGATTACCGGAAGATGTTGCAAATTGTCAAAGACGCTGGTTATACGGGATACATCGGTGTGGAGTATGAGGGTAAAATCCTGGATGAATACGCTGGAGTACGCGCCACTAAAGCGCTATTGGAAAAAGTTGGCGCTGAGTTGAGTTAATCCTAAAAAACATCTTTAGAGTCTGCTGTGAAGCATGTGCTTTACAGCAGACTTTTTTCTTACAAACGATTCCGAACAGTCATTAGGGTGTAGCCTTGTTTTCCTTGTCTCATATCCGAAACTGTAACTCTATTAACCACATGAAAAGATGTACACTACTGGCCCTGATTTTGGCCTTTCTTCCCTCCTTATTTTCACAAACACAAAAAAATGTCACGCTCGTCGGGCAGTTGGACTATACGCCTTCCCTGAATGATATCTGGGGGTATGTAGACGATAATGGAAATGAATACGCTCTGGTCGGTGCTCAGACTGGCTTTTCCATCGTTGACCTCAGTGATCCGACTAATCCAGTCCAACTTCAGTTCATTCCAGGATTCTTTTCCGTTTGGCGCGACATCAAGACCTATGGCCATTATGCATATGTATCCAATGATGATGGTGGTGGTTTGACCATCGTCGATTTATCAACCCTCCCGGGCCAGGTTGTTCACAAAGACACCGTCATGCAGGGTATCACCCACACGCATAATCTGTACATCGACAATGGGATCCTGTATATGGCAGGTCCAGATCAGTTCAATGGCGGTCTGGCGATGTATGATTTAACAAATGATCCATGGCGGCCGAATTTTGTTGGTGCTTATTCTGTCAGGTATGTTCATGATGTCTACGTCCGCAACAATCTCGCATATGCAGCTGAAATTAATGATGGTTTATTGACCATTCTGGATGTCACAAATCCTGGGTTTCCCCAAACTCTTGGGTCACGGGATTATATCAATTCCTTTACTCACAATACCTGGCTCAATGATGCGAGCAATGTTGTCTTCACCACTGATGAGTTGTCTGATGCATATTTGTACGCATGGGATATCAGTGATCCCGGAAACATCATCGAGCTTGATCGCATTCGATCCAGTCTGAGCAACGGAACCGCTACCCCACACAATACCCATGTTCTGGATGACTATCTGGTTACTTCTTATTATCGGGATGGCCTGAACATCGTCGATGCTTCCCGCCCCAGTAATCTGATCGAGACCGGGTATTACGACACCAGTCCCCTAAGCGGGGGAGGCTTCAACGGTGCATGGGGCGCTTATCCTTTTCTCCCATCCGGGTTGATTCTCGTCTCAGACATAGAAAGTGGACTATTTGTATTTGATGTAAATTTTGTCCGAGAATATGTTTGAGATAGACATGGAACGGATTCAGACTGTTTCTGATAGTTGGCTTTCGCTCTTCGCGGTTCCACGTTCAACGGTTGGCTTAGGCACTAGCAGTGCCTATGCCGTTCTTTTAACCGGAACCGCCTAATTCGATGTAAAACTTGCCCTGGAAGATGCTTAAATTTGTCTGCCAGCTGTTCACATTGTTTCGGATCGTTGACAAAGGTTCTCGCCTTTCATTCATTGAATGATTAGCATAGGCACAAGCAGTGCCAACTCATTTTCGCACCTGAAGTCTTAGGTATTCGCATTGCTTAAGACCATAGACACAGGC
>JBCBZF010000674.1:0-4126 GCA_039815525.1 Bacteroidota bacterium
CTTGTATCGGGTCAAAGGCAGTCCGGCAGCCAGCTACGAACTGTTGTATACCGGAAGGTATCAATCTGCCTTTCAATTGAATTTTCCCGAGGTTGAAGTCGGGGATAAAAGTGTAGCCGTTGAGCAAATCATCCGAATCACAGCAGGCATGTCTGGCTATGAAAGCGAGGTAACTGTCTCACCTAAGCTAGCAGGTCTGTCATTTGCGGCTGGTATTGTCAATCTGGAATCTGATACATTTTATACCGAAACCACCGATCAGCTAGCGATTTTGTACACCCATGACCAACAGGCTTTTCTGGGCGAATATCTCGGTATGGCGGTCATTTGTCCCAAAGCACAATTCATCCAAAATCATACGGCACCGGAAGCAGGTTCAGGCATTATCCAGACCTTTGCTTCTCTTCAGGAATTTGACGAAAAGGGTAAAGCAAAACATCTTTTTGCCGCTGGCTGGGAGAAGAAAAAAGTAGATTTTGCTGAGCGGGAAAAGTTTCTCCAGCAACTTATCATTGACGGGGCAAAGTGGCAACGTCTTTGGTGATCAGGGGACGTGAATGTAAAAAGGTTTTTTCATTTCCGCCTGATAGGCCATTGATACATATTCATCCAATTCAATGCGGGCATCCTTCCAATCATGCCACTGGAAGCCAAGTTCATCTGACCAATAGACCCAATCCCAATTGATGTAGCAGAAGGCTTTGATCTGAGGGCGTTGTTCGATGAGATTGAAAAAAGGGCCAAACCATTTGTCCCAGGAGACTTTGCCATCCATCACCCCTACATATCGCGGTGTACATTCTCCCAACATGACAGGCTTTTGGTGCTCGTCTGCCCATTCCAGAAATTCGATCAGTCTCGGATGGGTGATTTCTTCCGGAGAAAAGACGTCAATGCCCCACCAATCAACATATTCATCGCCGGGATAATATTGCGCGAGGGAATCCAGGGGAATAAAGCCAGCCGAGCCACCAGCGGCACACCAGACGGTGGCAGCATTTACCTTCGCCGCCCGCATCGCATCCGTGATCCGTTTGAAGACTGCTACATAGGTACTGGGTGTATAGCCATTCCATGATCCCTCAAATTCATAACCGATCCGCACAAATGCGGGTCTTCCCAGACTTTGCAGGGCTTCAACAAATACATTGATGGCCGGATCATAAGCCCCACTGGCCACCAGACTATCCTGTCCGGACCCATCATCATTTCCAGCCGTGAGATTTAAGCCAATCTGCGGCATGACATCCGCCGGCATCTGTGCCAATTCTGCTTTTAGCTTTTCCCCCCACTTCTGTACGCCATCATCTTCCTTGATCAGGCCAATGTAATCCATGTAAATGACTGGATAATGCTTTTTGCCCAAGACTTCAGTGTATTTGATAAAAGAATCAAAATCCTGACCTGCGCCATGCAGCACCCCATCTGCTGGTTCGAGGCGCGCCTGATAGTTCTTGCGGGGGACAAAGTTTTCACTCACCTTTTCCTGTGGGACGGTTTGGCAGGCGATTAGAATCAATAACAGAAAAGGGATCAGATATTTCATGTCTGGGAAAAATTTCTGGAAGGTACACACAATACTTATGGTCAAATATACCATTTGATAAAAAAAGTCTCAAAATCTGTTTTTCAGGCAAAAAAATATCGGGCTACGCTCCTATTTCTCTTTTGTCCACCTTTTGTCCATGCCCATTTTCAGGCTCTCAGGCCTGTTTTCAGGTAATTGGCAGGACAAATCTCCTTCTAATTTCAAGTGGACATTCCGTCATGTATAAAAATGCTCTCTTATTTACCTTGCCAATTTTGGTCCTTACGCTGGTGCTTTATGCTTGTCAAAAAGCACCAGTAGATCCCCCACCCCCCTTGGCTGAAAAAGACTTTCAGGATATTGTATCCCTGGCCGGTTCAGTCGAAAATCCTTCCACCTATGAGACCATAGATACCCTTGAAGCCAGTACTTCCCAGGAAGTGGTAGATGATGACATTTGGGTCTGCACAGACTTTGAGGTAGACCTTTCTCAAAATGCGGACGACTTTGTTCTCTATGCATCCAACAATGCAGAGATCATTTATCCTGGTAATTTCCTGCAGGGGAAATTTGTCTCAGAAGGTGCGCCTCGCATCATCCCACTCAAACGCGGCCCTGCAACCATCACCATCAACACCCTGAATGGCTCTCCCAATGTGGTCGAAACAGTAGATGAGGTTAGTTTTTCCTCGATCGCCCAGGCGACCAACAAACTGATTGGTTCCAACAATGGAGAATTAGCGGCCAATATTTCCTACACCCGGGAAGAAATTCGGTCGGAAGCAGAAATCGGGGTCAAAATGAACGTGGAATATTCCAATCTGACCACCAATATCAAAGGTTCATTTGACTACAACAGCTCCAGTACTTTCAACAGTGTCTTTGTCAAAGTTACCCAATCACTTTACAGCATCGTGGTGGACATTCCAGATCCCAATGAGGCCTTTGCCCCTAGTGTTACCCCTGAGCAGTTGGAGAAATATGTGTATCAGGGCAATCCGGCGACCTATATTTCTTCCGTCAATTATGGTCGGATTTTCTACCTGCTGATTCAGTCCACCCAAAGTGAAACCGAAATCAAAGCAGCGGTTGAGGCTTCTTTCAGTGGTGGTTTGGTCAATGCAAATGGTGGAGTCGAAGTAGAAAGCGTCAATTCTTTGGACCAAGTCAAGGTCAATGGTTATGCCTATGGCGGTGATGCGGGGCTTGCTTCCGGCGCCCTGATCAATGGCATGGAAGCCGTCAAGACCTTTATTGAGAAAGGCGGCTCGATCAACAATGGCGCGCCCATTTCCTATGTGGTACGTTCGCTCGACGACCCATCTATTGTGGTGGCGGCCAATCTGGCCACGAAGTATACCATCACTGAATGTGAGAATGTAACTGGTGGACTACCAGTCTTTAAAGATGCACGACAAAGCATCGGAGCGGCTTGCTATGCGGTTGGCAATACCGGATCAAAAATGGCTGCTTTTGACGGCACTGGCACCGCCCATGAATATGTCCATGTTCGTTATAACAGTCTCGTATTCGGACCATTTAAGTTGTGGCAGTGGGGACCGGACCATACCCATCCTTTCAGGAACATTGGCGTAGGTGCCGCGACAGATGTCAAGACCGATGTACATCCGAATACGTACTTTTTCGATCCAGGCGGAACAAAATATACCGTCTATCGCACCACCAATAACACATTTTACGGTCCATTCGATCTTTGGCAGTTTGGACCCGATAACACTTGTCCGTTTGACGCCGTTGGCGCAGCAATGAATTTGTCGATCGGGACGCGGGAAATCACCTGTTTGATTAACAAAGCGGGTACAGAATACACTCTTTTTGAATCCGGACTATTCAGCACACCCCGTTCTATTCATGATTTTCAGCTTCGAAACCGGGACCTGCCGGTGGATGTTCCTTTTTCTTCTGTCAATGCGGCACTGCGACTGGATGTAGCTGGCGGACAGCGGGATGTGGTCGCCATTTTTGATGGTAACGGCACCAAATATGTCTACTGGGATCTGGATCGCAATGTGATTGTCGGGCCACTGGAGATATAGGGAGTAAACTTCTATCCCTCTAAAATACTAAAAACGTTTCCTGAACGCTTCGAAATGTCATGGAGAAGGGATCCAGGATCTCAGCCTTCATATTCTGCTTAAGATCCTGAATCCGGCTCCTATCTGACGTTCGTTGCAGGTTCAGGAAACGGATTTTGGTCCGACTCAGAAAGCGGGCAAGCCATCCCCTACAAAGCCAGAATAAACTGTTGTAAGTTCTGCTGATTGGGCAGATTGAGTTTTTTGCGCAAGCGGTAACGGGCTTTTTTCACGCTATCAGGGCTGATGTTGAGGATACTGGCAATCTCCTTGGTGGACAAATTCATTTTCATCAAAGTCAACAATCGAATCTCATTGCCGGTCAGATCCGAAAAGGCGCGTCTAATTTTTTCATCAAAACCCGGATGAACCTGTCGGAAGTATCGTTCAAAATGTGTCCAATCATCATCCTTCCGCAAATCATGATCGATGGAACCAATCAAACTGACAAAGGGTCGCTTGTATTAGCTTTCTTCTTTAAACGCTTCTATGGAATCCTTTA
>JBCBZF010000007.1:0-25858 GCA_039815525.1 Bacteroidota bacterium
CGAACGGGTGGCGCGGAAGTAGAAATTCCTTCAAGTGGGTTGATGATTCTCAGCAAAAAGGTGTACGTGCCATCTGTCAGAGATGTGTCCGAAACAAAAGATCGGTAATTGTCCTCCACCTGCGGTTGGATCAGATTCATGGCCCAGTTTGTGATGCCGAGTGATTGAAAATGATTCGTAGCATCCAGTACGCCAAATTCCACTTCCCAATTGGCGTACATGGGTGTCAGCCCTTTGTTTTGAAGGTTGACTTCCACGGCCGGTGCCCCATTACTGGCCGATAAACGATAGCGATCCAAATGGAATGTATAGCCCATCGTTTTCTGCACCAAAATGGCATTGTCCCATTCGTCTGTACCGGCCTGAAGGCTTGTCAGAACATGATGGGCAAATAGCCAGGTCGGACGGATGGAATCCATAGAAGCAAAGACATCCTGCCCCTGGGGATTGGGAAAAACATCGAAAATGTCGGCTTGCAGGTCTGGATCAACTTCTCCGCCGATTGGATGCAACATCCAATTTAAATCGGCATGATAATCTGTCAGTGTATTATGGAAGTAAAACGGATTATCAGGTGAAATCGATTGTCCGAAAAACAGGCCGTCGCTATACCCATAAATCTGAGGATCAGGCATATTTTCCGGATAACGAGCCAGTAGATATGTATTCGGAAAGGCATCTTTATATGCATTGGCAATCAGGATTTTGTTTACCTCGGTCATTTCAAACTCTGGTCGGATCTCTGCGACACTTCCAATATGCCATTCTCCCCACATACCATAAAGGCCCAGATGTACCATGAAAATCCGTTCGTCCTGATTGTATTTTTCCCCGAAAGATTCAATAAAGTTCACCATCGCTTCCATCAGATCCGGATCATTCCAGTCGGGACACAAATCAGGCACATTGCCATCATCATGGTACTGCCATTCTACCTGACTGACCAGAAACTCAGGCATATCTGATTCGCCGAAAGCAGGGTCGATGTTTACCTGGATATAGGCATGATTGCCGCGCGCAGCTTCTCGGGCAAGGAAAAGATCAATCGCAGTCCAGTCAAAATTATCCAGCCCAAACATCAGCTCATCCAGTCCAAACAGCTTTCCCTGGATGCTGTGGGGGAAATCATTGCTGGGTTCCCACAAGCTGGCAAATCCCTTCAAGGGGTTCAATTCCAGGCCGGGCTGATTTTCCTGATAATTCAGGCTTTCCCAGTTTTGGGCATGGACGATGAAACCACCCGTCAGGAAGGCAAAGAAAAAACAGCAGATTGTCCTTAAAGTATGCATGTCAGAATCAGCTTGGATAGAAGGTTGGTTGGGAATGCAAAATGTATCCAGACTGCAATATATTGATAATCAGCGGGGAAGAAAGCCTGGCCGGCAATTGCTCTTCAAAAAGCCGGCCCTGCCCATCTACCCTTCTCAATATGAATCAAGGGCTCAAAAAAACAGTATTTCTTTGCTGCTCTGCGTTCGTCTTTCAGACTACACTATCCACAGGAATGAACGCAGAGAGGCAAAGAAGCAAAGGTTTCTTGACGCAACTCTTGATTCGCATGATCTCCATGTAGCTCTTATTCCAGCGGCAATCCACTCGGTACACTCCCAGGAATTTCCCGATCAAAATTGGGATCATTCAAGGCGCTCATAAAGGCAATAATTTCTTTCATACGTGATCTGTTGAAAGGATTGAGTTTCAAATCTTTCAACTCCGGAGCGAGTTCCTTATTTGAGACTTCGGGATGTTTGCTTCTTTTTTTGCATAAAAGTCCATCACTTCTTCAAGGCTTTCTATTCTCCCATTGTGCATATAAGGAGCGGTAAAAGCAAGGTTTCTCAAGGTCGTGGTTCGGAAAGCGTAGTTTCCATCTCCCTTGTCAAAATGCGCAAGCCCAGGATGCGCCTCAACGCCAAGTACATGGAGTTTGTAGTCGCTGAACATCGGGCCGGAATGGCAATTGTTGCATCCGGCAGAGATAAATGCCTCCATCCCTTTTACCTGTTCTTTGGTCATGGCCTGCCGATCTCCCCGCATATAGCGATCGAAAGGCGCATTGGGAGTGATCAATGTACGTTCGTAGCTCGCGATGGCCTGGGTGATTCGATCAAAGGAGACAAGCGAGTCGGAAAATGCATTGTAAAACAGCCTCCGGTAGGCTTTGATCGCCATTAGCTTTTGCCCCAGCGATTCAATGTAATCTTCCGCAGGCAAAGCTGCACCTTTCATTTCATCCGGACTCAACAATGGTCCCATGCATTGCTCCTCAAGGGAAAGCACGCGATTGTCATAGAACTGCGGACTATGCTTTGGGTCCAGATTTCCTTCGGCGTCGATGCCATTGAAAGCGGCATTCAATATGGTCGGTGCGTTTCTTTGGGTCTTTATGCCTTCCGAGAATCCATTTGACCGGTCGCGTCCATCTGCAAATCCCTTCCCAGGTGAGTGGCAAGTGGCACAGGAGATTTTGTTGTTTGCAGAAAGGATGGGATCAAAAAACAGATGCCTTCCCAATTCAATCTTTTCAGGCGTGATGGAGTTTTCTTCCGGAGCGGGGGCTACCTCCGGTAGGGCGCTGATATTGAATTGCCAGGATAACTCAATTTTGGGTTCATCGAAGCTTTGCAACAGAATACATCCGAAGGCAATGAATGATACAGTCCATATCTTTTTCATGGCGCCTCCGATGACCAGAATCTTCTTGTCCATTTTACGTTCGTGTTAGATGCTGATTGATGATGAACGTAAAATTAGATGGCCGGCAGGCCCGGTGCTTGACGGCCTCCGCCAATCATTTGACAGTTTCAGCCAAATTGGATGAAAGGCTTCCTTTTAGCTGAAGGTGATCTGGAAAACTGTGAAGAAGTTTTTACCCTTTGAACCAGCAGCTTTTTAGGTGAGGAAACCGCTAAAAACGCAATATCACTTCAAGAAGGTAATCAGTGATTGACTTGCTCCTCCACGGAAAATGCCTGACTACCAGCCGAATCTGTTTTCGTATTCAATGGAGTCTCCAATTTGATACATCTTACGGCGGACAAACCACCTGACCGATCGTATACACAATGCTGTCGGCCTGTGTGAATGAGAGTGATGGCCTTTTTGCCTACTTACTCGACGGTATAACGGACGATCACTTCATTGTCCAAAATGACATTGGTTGACCAAATAAACTGGGCATCCTTAGCTGCATCATCAAAGACGTCTGTAAAATTTGTGTACGAAGGTTTATTGTCTACTCCAATGGTCGCATTGGTGTAGGTAGTGGCCGAAGGCCATGCCGCATCGTCAAAATCTTCATGCATCCAATCGGCGGGAAGCTCCCAGTGTAATCCATAGAAATTGCTGCCATCATTTTCTGCATTGGTATCGCAATCAGTCGTACTACGCATCGTCCCGTTTTCACTCGGACAGGCTAAGTCTTTAATAGGGGCCGTATAAAATGTCTGGGCTTTCCAATCGGCTCCCGTTGTGGCCACAATTTCTTCTGAAGCATCCATGAAAACGGCTACCAATCCACCATCCCCCGCATGGTACAGGCTGCCTTGATTTTCTTCCGTTCCCAAGCCTAAATGTTCTTCCCAATCAACCAGGTGCATGGCGATGGTGAATGGTTTGGTAACCCGGAATCTGACTATGTGGGAATTAAATTGGGTGAAAGGAATCGCATCTTTTCCCACTTTTACACCATTTATATATAGTTCAAAATAGTTGTCCGCGAAAATGAAGCCGCTGATCAACTCCCCACTGGGGTCAATTTCGACAATGTCGCTTTCCTCAAATGCAGTCAGGGCTGCCGCTGCCGTCGCATGCTGGACGCCGTCCGGATTGAATAAATCCGGTGCAAAGGGAAAAGAATCATCTTCATAATTCACATCTGCGGGCACTGTCCAGACAGTGTTATCGCTAGCAGTGATATTTCCCAGACCAGCAATTCGTTGACCTGACACATATAAATTACTGGTCGTCGTGGTGGCGAATCCCTGGGTGACAGATGCAGTCCCGGTGTAGGCTTCTGAAGAGGAGATGGTGTCATCCGGATCATTGTCATTCGACACATATCCGGTCGGTTGCTCACATGCAGATTGACTCAGATCGGGATTGCCCAATCCGTCATTGTCTGCATCCTGATACCATGTCGTTTCGATACAGGGGACCTCTGTATTTTGGCTACAGGAGACTAAAAAGGCGCTGGTAACGACCATGGCCAGGGCGCAAGCTGAAAAGAAAAGAATGCGTTTCTTCACGTTGAATAAGGATTTACGGGATGGATCTGGGGATTAGACATCTTTTGTTGGCAAATCCTTCTCTGCATTGGTCTTCTTTTTTTCATGGAAGCTTGATCAACTTGACGGGGATCATTCATTTGGAAAATCCGTATTATCCCACCTTATTGTGAACCCAAACGCATGCACAACCATTTTTTCACCACACTACACTTCCAATGAAACAACTGAACTTCCCCCTGAACTTCAAGTTCAAAATCTCTTCGCTTGCCAATGACTTCACCGCCACTGACGCCAGCGGCAATGTGGTCGCCTATGTGCGTCAGAAGATGTTTAAGTTCAAAGAGGACATTCAGATATTTTCTGACACCTCCCGTCAGGACCAGATTTTTCGCATCAAGGCCGACCGATGGCTGGACTTTTCCGCAGCATACAGCTTTACCGACAAAGAAGGCAAAGAGCTCGGCAAAATCGCCCGCAAAGGCTGGGCTTCCCTCTGGAAGGCACATTATGAACTGATCGACCAGAACCAGCAACTGCAATACAACATCCGGGAGGAAAATGCCTGGGTAAAAGTGCTGGACGGCCTGCTGGGAGAAATTCCGATTGTGGGCATGTTTACCGGCTATCTGTTCAATCCGGCCTATGTGGTTACTTCCCTCGATGGCCAGACAGTTGCCCGTCTCAAAAAAGATCCTTCCCTGGTGGGACGCCGCTTCACCGTCAGCAAACTGGAAGAAATCGATCAGGATGACCAGGAGCGCATTGTTCTCGGCCTGATGATGATGATTTTGCTCGAAAGGAGAAGAGGCTAGAGCGATTACAGCGGCAAGTCAAAGGCTGGATGTTTGTTCCTCCCTGAACATTTTCATCAATTTGGGGTATCAATCAGACAAAGTTTTTACCCCATATGAACACCCGTCTCTGCCTGATCAATATTGGCGACGAACTGCTCAAAGGCCGTATCGTCAACACCAACGCGTCCAATGCTGGCTTACTGCTGCGAAAACATGGTTTTTCCTTTTCCAGAGTGGTGGTCATCGCGGATGACGCGGCCTCCATTGAACGTGCCGTTCGGGAGGAAATGGCCACCCATGAGGTGGTGATCATGTCCGGCGGATTGGGTCCGACCGAAGATGATATTACCAAACAAACCCTGGCCCGGCTCTTTGAGACGGAGCTGGAATGGGATCAGGCGACATTGGATTTTTTGGAAAAACGCTATGCGGAACGGCAAAGGGCGCTCACCGAGCGGACCCGCCGTCAGGCCATGCTGCCTGCAAATTGTGAAATCATTCCCAATGAGCGGGGAACCGCCCCGGGCATGGGCTTTGAAAAGGATGGCAAACGCCTGTATTCTCTGCCGGGTGTTCCCTATGAAATGCTCAATATGCTGGAAAAGGAAATCATCCCCCGAATTCAGCAGCACTATGATATGGGATTTTACGACCACCGCAGCCTGCGGCTGGGCATGGTGGCAGAATCACAAATTGCCCATCGAATGGAAGCGCTCCAGGACGAATGGCCCGCGGGCGTCAGCATGGCCTATCTGCCTCGTCTGGATGGCCTGAGATTGGAACTGTCCATTAGTCAGGAAAAAGATCGCGCGCAGTTGGATCATTGCTGGCAACAGATTCAAACACTTTTTGCTGCAGAAAGCTATGCGGAAGGGGAGCAGTCGATCCCTGAATTATTGGGGGAAAGTTTGCGCAAGAGTGGCCTGAGTCTTGCCATTGCCGAAAGCCTGACCGGTGGCAGCATGGCCGCCAAAGTGGTGTCGGTTTCTGGTGCTTCTGCTTACTTCAAAGGATCGGTGACGGCTTATGATGTTCAGGTCAAAATAGATGTACTGGGGGTCAATCTGGAAACGATTGAACAAGACAGTGTTGTCTCTGAGGCAGTTGCCTGCCAGATGGCAGAAGGCGTACGAAAACTGCTGGGAGCAGACATTGGTTTGGCCACGACTGGAATTGCGGAAAAATCTGCAACAGAAACCGCACGCGCCTGGCTGGCGTATGCAGATGCAGAGGGCTGCCAGACGGAATTGGTCCATTTTCTCCACAATCGAACCGTCAACATTGAGCGCGCCAGCAATACTTTGCTGATCCAATGTTTGAAAAATGTCAATGCCTACATTGAGGGAGAAAGCGATTTTGCGTAATTTCGCTGGCCGAAACCCCCGAGAAATTGCGATAGATTTATGGCCAAGTTTGAATTAGTGATGCCCAAAATGGGCGAAAGCATTATCGAGGCCACCATTCTGCGCTGGAGCAAGGAGATTGGTGAGGAGATTGAGCAGGATGAAACGGTACTCGAGATTGCAACCGATAAAGTAGATTCCGAGGTTCCCTCGCCTGTCGATGGGAAGCTCCTGGAAAAGCGCTTCAATGAAGGCGACGTGGTCCCGGTCGGCGAAGTCATCGCCATCATCGAGACTGAGGGTGCTGTCGATGATGCGCCCTCTACCAATGGTCAACCGGTTCAGGAGCCAGTGGTGGCGGAAGTCCCTTATGTGCCTGCGGCCCAGCCAGTTCTGGAAACAGTCGCATCCAGCGTCAGCTCGGATCGATTTTATTCTCCTCTGGTCCTGAACATTGCCCGCAAAGAAGGCATTGGCATGGCGGAACTGGAAACTGTCTCTGGCAGTGGCCGCGGTGGCAGAGTGACCAAAAAGGATATTTTGGCCTATGTCAAAAACCGGACCGCCGCTCCGCAACCAGCAGTGGTACAAGCGCCAGTTGCGCCGCCCGTCCAGGTTCAGCAGCCGATCGCGCCTGTGGCACCGGCCGTACCTCCAGTTGCCAATGGCAACGGCAAATCCGTGGCCCCCAAAACCGTCGCCGCCGTTCCGCAGGGTAATGTAGAGATCATGGAGATGGACCGCATGCGCAAGCTGATCGCCAAAAACATGGTCGGTTCGGTGCAGACTTCGGCCCATGTTACCTCATTCGTTGAAGCAGATGTAACCAACATCGTGCAGTGGCGCAACCGGGTCAAGGCCCAGTTTCAGCAGCAGTATGGTGAAAAACTGACCTTTACACCGATCTTTATTCAGGCTGTAACCAAAGCGCTGCGGGAGCATGCCCTGGTGAATGCCTCGGTCGATGGCGACAACATCATCATCAAAAAGGACATCAACATTGGCATTGCAGTCGCCCTGCCAACGGACAATCTGATTGTCCCGGTCATCAAGCACGCTGACCGCCTCAATCTGGCCGGTCTGTCTGCGACAATCAATGACCTCGCGCGCCGTGCGCGCGAAAACAAGCTGAAACCAGACGAGCTGGAAGGCGGCACCTATACCGTGTCCAATGTCGGGACCTTCGGCAATGTGATGGGTACACCGATCATTATGCAGCCGCAGCTTGCGATTCTGGCTACAGGTGCCATCCGCAAGCTGCCCGCCGTACTGGAAACGCCACAAGGCGATGTGATCGCGATTCGCAGCAAGATGTTCCTCTCACATTCCTACGACCACCGCATCATTGATGGGGCATTGGGTGGCCGCTTCGTGAAGCGGGTGGCAGAGATTCTGGAAGCCTGGGATCCCACTCAGGAAATTTAAGAAGTTAGAGACTTTGAATAGGAGCCACCTGCATTGCGGGTGGCTTTTTTGTTGTATCAGCTTTCTCGGAACCTAAGCCGTAGTCCCGACCAGGCGGCCTCCATGATTCTTTTTCTTATCGATTCAATCCGTTATCTCGAGATTATACACCAGCCGTAGGTTGAAAATTGCGCCATCACCAAAACCGACGTTCTTGCGGACCCGATCATTGCCAAAGGTGACAAACATGATCCGAAAGTCCATTTTATCATCGACTGCATATTGCTCATAAGCCCGGTTCAACGCCACACCAGCCCGACCTTCTAAAAACAAATTGTTGGCAATTTTCTGGCGGGCAAAAAGGGTCACATCCACACTTTTTCGTTCAATATAATCCTGTGCAAAAGCGGGATCACCCAAACGATAGGAAGTGATCAGACCAAAGTGGCTCAAACCAAGCTGTAGATCCGGATTGACTTGATAGATAATTTTTGAATAAATCGGCACCAGACCAGTAAAGCGCCACTTATTTGACAATTGCCAGTCGGCATAGATCAGCGGCACCAGCATCGGCCCCCAAAAGTCCTGGTTGTACATGGCGCCAAAGCGCATGGTGAAGCCTTTCCGAAATTTTTTCTCATACTGAACCACGCCGCCCAACTGAAAATGGCTGCTGCTGACGTTGTTGAAATCTGTCATGAAACGCGGCGAAAAAAGCAGGTGCAGACTTTGCGTTTCGTCCAGCTTTTGCACCAAACCGGTCTGTAAAATGAATCCCTGAATGCGCAATGGATCAGGTATGCCATCCGGTAAATCAATGTCGCTGTTGATCTGAGCAAAATTATAGGTGAGCTGACTGTACCAAATGCTGCGTTTTTCGCCCTTACTCAGGTCGATGGGAACCTTCAGATTGATCAGCCCGCTGAGTTCGGTTGCGTCTCCGCGTGGTGGATTGAGATCATATGGCTGTGGCAGGCCGTACTGACCGGATATTGTCAGGATGTCAATGCTTTGTCGGGTCTCATTTTGCTGCGCATGAACGCTGAGTCCGAGACAAAGGAGAAAACAAAGAAAAGCAAGAGGTTTCATGGGGAAAATGTTGGTCAATGATGTCAAATGATGGTAAAATTATTCTGGCTTCTGCTGCTTTTGCCGGACAATTGGTACCTTTTGTCCATCACAAATGCATCAAAAGCAATGAAAAAGACCTACTCCCGTCCTTTCCAGTTCAGTGCGATTACATTATTCGCCTGTGTCAGCATCATTTCCTGGCTGGCATTTTCTCCCTCTCAACAGATTTCCCCGGAAGAACTCCCATCCCTGAAAGGCAAAAAAATCCTCATGGTGTATGGTGGATGGAAGGGGCACCAGCCTGACAAGTTTACAAAAAAAGTATCGGAATGGCTCATCGCAGCAGGCGCGGAAGTACACATTTTTGATTCACTTGGTGTCTACAAAGATGAAAAACTGATGGCGTCTATTGATTTGATTGTGCCGTATTGGACCATGGGGAAGATCAGCAAGGAAGCGGAAGCCGGGCTGTTGAAGGCGGTTAAAAATGGAGTGGGCATTGCTGGATGCCATGGTGGCTTTGGTGATTCTTTCCGCAACAATACCGAATACCAATTCATGGTTGGTGGGCAATGGGTTTCACATCCTGGTGGCGAAATTGACTATTCCGTGCAGATAACAGACCAGGAAGATCCGGTGACGGCTGGTATCCCTGATTTTAGCCTCAAAACTGAGCAATACTATATGCACGTCGATCCCAACGTGAAAGTTCTGGCAACCACGACCTTTACGGCTGAACATGCAGACTGGATTGACGGCGCGGTCATGCCGGTGGCCTGGAAGAAGTACTACGGCAAAGGCCGGATATTTTACCTTTCGCTTGGACATGCCCCGGATGTGTTTGATGTAGAGGAGGCGAAAACCATGTTGATGCGTGGAATCCGCTGGGCCAGTGGAAGCAAATATCTGCCCAAGGAAAAATGGGTGAATCCAGTTTATGGGAAGTAGGGTAAGCGACCTGATAATCTGAAAAAACGGATGAGGCACAGCTTTGTGTCTCATTTTTTTTATCCTGTGTGAATCCAAATCTATTGCTGTCGCAGTCTAAGAGACAAGAAAGCTTTCGCAACCGAAAACGAAACGACAAAAATGAAATCAATTCACACTGTTCTCCTCATCCTATTGCTGCCCATTCTGAGCATTGGCCAGCCAGATAGCAAGCAGGAAGCCTGGCAACAATTTGGCCTGCCGGAAGAGGTGGCTGAGAAAATGGCACCGGAGCATATACTGACCTTCATGGAAATCCGTAGCAGTCTCAAACGAGAGATTGAGCCGGAGCTGTACGATTTTTTACAAAAGGACTTTTATCGGGCCGTTGGCGTACCCAAAGACGTGATTCTTCGCATGGCACCAGAACACATTCTGACCGCCATCGAAATCCGCACCGCCGGACAATTCCAGATGCATGCTTCAGATACAACCGCCTTGCTGGCACACAACTTTTATTCCTGGCTCAATATGCCAGAAGAAGTGGTCGCGCGTATGGCACCCGAGCATGTTCTCACTGCCATGGAAATGGCTGGCGGCATCCCGGTTCGTCATGAGCAGGAACATACCCGAATCCGATCAGAAGATCACCACGGTTTTGCGCCTAGTCATGACTCGCTCACGGATGGACCATCGGAGTATTTGATCCTGACCATCTTATTGGGCATCATCTTCATGGTGGTGGTCCTGGTCTCTTTGAGCATGTTTTTCAATTATCAGAAAAGCAAAAATCTGCATCAATTGATGTACAAAGCCATCGAAGAAGGCAAAGAAGTCCCGGTTGAATTGCTGCGTCGGGAAAGTAAAGTCAAGGATTTTCGCAATGGTGCGATCCTCATCATCCTCAGCCTTGGTATGATGACGTTTTCCAATTTTGCGGCTGAATTGGAGTGGCAGGTCGGCTTGATCCCCTTCTTCATTGGATTGGGATTCCTCATCAATGGTAAGTTTCTCCCGCGTCTGGCCTGATGGACAAGCAGTCGGACACATATCTGATCTCCAAAGTGGTTATGTATAATGACCAGAAAGCCTTCGCCCGATTGGTCGAGCGGCACCAGCATGGCATTCGCCAGTTGCTGCTGAAGCTCACCGCGGGGGATCGCTTTCGGGCTGATGATCTGGCCCAGGAGACCTTTCTGAAAGCCTACCATCATCTCCGTTCTTTTCAGGCCAAAGCTAAATTCTCTACCTGGTTGCACCGCATTGCCTGGCGCAATTTTCTGGATGCAGAGAAAAAGCGGCGCGATCATCAGGACGTTGATGAAATGGAATGGGCGGCCGGAAGCTACGAAACCGAAACACAGCTTCACGCACAGATGGATGCAGATAGTTTGATGCAATTGCTCAGACCTGAAGAAAAAGCAGCACTTTTTCTTTCCTATGGGCGGGGCTTGCCACATACAGAAATTGCGGAAGTCATGGATTGTCCCCTCGGGACGGTCAAGACCTACATCAAACGCGGCCGGGAGCGAATCAGGAAATACGTAAATGTAGAATCATGAATCAGTCAGAAGAACAATACATACAGGATCTGTTTGGCGAAGAAGAGCTGGCAGATACGGGTTTTACCAAGTCTGTTATTACCCTGCTGCCCCTCCGTCAACAAAGCCATTTGCGTCGCTGGCTCAGTCTGGGGGTATCTACAGTGATTGCCTTGTTGGTGGGGCTGCAAGGGGAAGTACCCGTCGATTTATATGCCGGGGTGAGCGAAGTCGCGACAATCTGTATGGAGGAGCTTGCAGAAATGGGCAGTGGGGTGCTGTGGTAATTGACGAAATTTCTATACAGTACAGGACAATCATTCTGTGATTATCGGTAGTTTGAAGGATCATTTTTGACCCATGCGATCCTTCAAACTCCTTTTTGTTTTCATTCTGTGTCTCAATGTCAGGCCTGTTGCACAGGACATGGTCTGGGTGTCTGATTCAGTTGAACGCCTGCAGGTAGCCGCTTTTCGGCAAACATTTTCTCTCAAACAGCTACCCTCTGCGGCAAGGATAACACTCTTTGCCGATTCCCGCTATCAACTCTATGTCAACGGGCAGTTTGTTCAGGGCGGACCACCCCGCTTTTATCCTGAAAGTCCGGCGCAGGATCAAATTGATATCAGCTCTTTTCTCACCGAAGGCAATAACCTCATTGCCATTCGCGTCCTCTCCAACGGGACCAGCAGCTTCCAACTGCGGCGCAATCCAGCCGCTTTGATGGTCAAGGGCAGCATAGAGGATAAAAAAGGTACCATTGATTTGTCAACCCCCGGGAAGTGGAAAGCCCGGCGTTTGCGTGGTTATGATGCCTGTGCTCCTAAAGTCTCTTTTGCACTGGGACCAATGGAGGTCTACGATCAGCGGAAAGATCCACAAGATTGGATGGCGCAGGATTTTGATGACACCGCCTGGAAAAGCCCGGTTCGCATTGATGATGCACCCTGGGGACAATTGCGTGATCACGTTTTGCCGCCTTTAACCAAAACCGAGATTGAGCCGAAAAGCTTTGTGGGGGCTTTTTCCCTGAGAGATGACATTGACCTATACTCTTTCAGACTAAGTGTAGAAGATCGGACCTGGGAAAGCTTTCGGGCCGGAAAAACCCTGCTTGGCTATACCCATATTTACTCTCCCCGCAACCAGGAAGTGCCGGTTTTGCTGTGGTGGGGTGAACATTATTTAAACGGGAAAAAAGTCGCCCAAAAAGATGTCGGAGACATGCACCCGCATCAGCAGCAAGCCACTTTTGATCTGAAGGCAGGCTGGAACGAATTACAAGTCAGGCGAAAAAGCTTTTGGGGGAAATGGGACTTTTATCTGGGGGTCCCCCAAAAAGCGGGACTCGTTCTAAATCCTGACAAGGAAGAAGATGGTGAATCATTTTTCATGAGTGGAAAGCCGGTAGCGCCTGATGCGGAAGTTGTCTCTGCCAGTATGGCGATGCCATTTGATAAACTGGACCTGGATGCAAGAGTTCGGATTGCGTGGCAGGAAGAAGACAACCAGCCAGCGGGTGTGAATCCTGCCTTCAGCATGGCATGGTTTGAACCACGGGTCCAATACATGGTCCCACCAGAACCGCTTTTTCCCCGCGACATGCCAGCGGACGGGCCACCAGCCTTGGTGTATGACTTTAGACACAAACAACTGGGCAACATCATCATCGAATACGAAGCACCTACCGGGACCATCATTGATGTTGGTTTTACGGAAGACAATCTTCCCGATGGCCGGCCCTGGCACATGAAGCGTGTCGGCCTCAACATGGCCGTACGCCAAATCGCCAGTGGCGGGGCCGGCCGGATTGAAACCATCAATGCCTACGGACTCCGCTATCTGCAAATCAATGCCTTTCAAAATCGTGGGTTGGTGACCATCAAACGCGTTGCGGTTCGCAGACAGGTCTATCCATTTGAGCGACAAGGTAGTTTTCAGTGCTCAGACAGCCTGCTCAGCAAAATCTGGGAAATGGGCTGGCGAACCCTCGAAGTTTGTGCGGAAGATTCCTATACCGATACCCCTTTCCGGGAAAGAGGGCTCTATGCCGGCGACATGATCCCGGAGATTGGGATCACACTCTGTGGTAGCCCGGATTTACGTCTGGCCAAACGCAGCCTGCAATTGTTTCAGGGGATGTATGCCGAGCTGTTTGACCCGCAGGCGAGACGCCATCCTGATGAAATCTGGCCGACGGAGGATTATCCCTTCCTCACGGTTGAAGCCCTGGCCTGGTATGCTGACCGGACCCACGACCTGGATTTTGTGGCGGAGCTGTATCCCGCTTACCGCAATTTGATGGATGTCTATTTCAACAAAATGGATAGCAGTGGACTGGTCAAAACGGATCGGGTCTTCATTGAGTGGACACAGATCCAAAAGGAAAACCATCGCAATACAGCTTTCCAAAGCATTCTGGCGCGGGCTTGTTATCAAATGGCGGGCCTGGCACGCAAACTGGGCCGGGAAAGCGAAGCCATTTACTATGAAGAAAGAGGCAACGATTTGAAAGAAGCCATTCAAAGCCTGTTGTGGGATGAGGAGGTCGGTGCTTTTTACGATGGGAAAACGGATAGCAGCCTGATCCAGAGTCACTATGCCATTTCTTCTGTTTTCCCTTACCTCTATGGACTCGCCACGCCAGCCCAGATCGCACGATTGTTGCCATACATCAATGCTGAAAGTCAGGACATCGGGACTGGCTTCCGGACCCGCCGCATCACCGCCTATGGCGGATTCTATGTGTTGAACGCGCTCTATCTGTCAGAGCAATCAGAAGCGGCCGAAAATTTCATCAAAAAATATTACGGCCCCATGGTGGAAAAACAGGATGACACCGCCTGGGAAAACTTTGATGATACCGGCATTGGGACGCTGAGCCACGCCTGGAGTGGGGGCTCAACTTATGTCCTCAGTGCCTATGCTTTGGGCGTGCGTCTCGGCTATCCCGAAGCCATCCATCCGGAGGAGGTCGTCATCGCCCCGCAGGCCAGTCAATTACAATGGGCCAAAGGTGCTGTCCCCCATCCATCTGGTTTGGTTGAGGTTTCCTGGCGGGTGGAAGGCGACAATTTTCTGCTCGATTATCATGTGTCAGATGAGGTAAAAGTGAAGCTGGAGAAACGGGGACGTTTCAAGTCCCTGAATTGGATTGTGAATGGGGAAGCCTGGGAGGACTGAGAAAAATCCTGGTGGATCTGTCATGCGATAATTTAAACCGATTCTAAATAATCATTTCTCCCTTTCCCATTTAGCGAAATTTCGCCATCTTTGTTATGCATGCATACCAATTTGTGAGAGATGCATCAGAAAAAGCTTGTGAATGCCTCTGTGCCTTCTTAGCTTTTGTTTTTGGCAAATGACATAAGATGATCAGTCAAATCGCTTTCCTACTCGTTGCTGCGGTTGCCTTTGGTTTCTTTGGCTTTCAAATCCGCAAAATCATTCAGAATATCCGACTGGGGCGGCCCCTGGACCGCTCTGATCGCAAAGGCGAACGCATCAAGAAAATGCTCCTGGTCGCCTTTGGCCAGCAGAAAATGTTTAAGCGCTGGTTGCCGGCCGTTTTTCACTTCTTTATTTACGCGGCCTTTCTACTGACCCAGATTGAGCTGATTGAAATTCTGTCCGATGGTCTGAGCGGATCACACCGTCTTTTCCGACCTATGCTGGGCGGTTTTTACACTTTCCTGATCAGCTTCATTGAAGTCTTGTCAGTGCTCGCCTTTGTGGCGACCGCGATTTTCCTGGCCCGCCGCAATTTGCTCAAAGTGCCACGCTTTCACATGGATGAGATGACAGGCTGGCCCAAACTGGACGGAAACATCATTCTGTATCTCGAGATTTTGTTGTTGGTCTTTGTCTTCACCATGAATGGTGCGGACGAAGTGCTGTACTACAAAGGCGCAACGCACGCTGTGGGGGCAGAAGGCTCCGGAAGCTTTGGTTTTGCCGTGAGTACCTGGCTTGGACCAGCTTTATTTGGTGGCATGGACGTCAGTACGCTGGAAGTCTTAGAACGCATTGGCTGGTGGGGACATATCCTGGTGGTGTTTGCCTTCATGAACTATCTGCCGATTTCGAAGCATTTCCACATCATGATGGCTTTCCCCAATGTGTATTATTCCCGTTTGGAGCCGGCAGGCGAACTGACGTCCCCGAATCATATTCAGGAAGAGATCAAAGCGATCATGGACCCCTCTTATACGCCGGCGGAAGAGGAGAATGCGCCGCAACGCTTCGGGGCCAAAGATGTAACGGATCTGAGTTGGAAAAGCCTGATGGACGCCTATACCTGTACCGAATGTGGGCGATGCACTTCGGTTTGTCCGGCCAACCTCACCGGTAAAAAACTTTCTCCCCGGAAAGTGGTGATGAATGTACGGGATCGTTTGGAGGAAATTCAGAAATACAAACTGGTGCCCAATGAAAACGGGGAAATGGTGCCGGGTAATGGTGTTGCTGGAGCGGAAGAAGCGGCCAAGCATACCTTATTGGACCATTACATCACAGAGGAGGAACTAAGGGCCTGTACCACCTGTAACGCTTGTGTGGAAGCCTGTCCGGTTAACATCAATCCGGTTGATCCAATCCTGGAGCTGCGTCGCTTCCTGGTCATGGAAGAATCCAAAATGCCAGAGGAATGGGGCGGTATGTTCACCAATGTCGAAAACAATGGTGCGCCCTGGGCCTTTCCTGCGGCTGACCGCTTCAAATGGGCGGAAGAAAGCTGATTTTTCAATCCTTCACCTTTGACATCAAATCATGAGCAATATATCTGTCCCTACTATGGCCGACAAAGCGGCCGCCGGAGAAACGCCTGAATACCTTTTCTGGGTTGGCTGTGCTGGTTCATACGATGCCCGCTACCAGCGGGTAACCCGGGCCTTCGTCCGCATCCTGCATCACCTGAACATTGATTATGCGGTTTTGGGCCCGGAAGAGACCTGTACGGGTGATCCTGCCAAGCGTGGAGGCAATGAATTTCTGTTTCAGATGCAGGCCATGCAGAACATTGAGGTGATGAATATGTACAATGTCAAAAAGATCATCACTGCCTGTCCACATTGCTTCAACACCATCAAAAATGAATATTCTGCGCTGGGGGGAAATTACGAGGTCGTTCATCATTCCTCTTTTCTCCAAAGTCTGATCAATGACGGCAAAATCAAGCTGAAGGGTGGCGGGACCTTTAAAGGAAAAAAGATCACCTATCATGATTCCTGCTATCTGGGCCGCGCCAACAACATTTATGAAGCGCCACGACAGGTACTGGAAGCCCTGGATGCCGATCTGAAAGAGATGAAGCGTTGCCGGACCAAAGGTCTGTGCTGCGGTGCTGGTGGGGCGCAGATGTTTAAGGAAGCAGAAAAAGGCAACAAAGAAATCAACATTGAGCGGACGGAAGAAGCCTTGGCCACGGGAGCGGAAGTCATTGCCGCTGCCTGTCCTTTCTGTATGACGATGATGACCGACGGCGTCAAACACTTTGAAAAGGAAGAAAGTGTGCAGGTCAAAGACCTGGCAGAACTGATTGAGGAGTCTTTGGCGTGAGTCTCACTGGAAATGTCCGGGGCGAATGATGAGACACATCCCCATCTCGCTTTTTCCGTATAAGATTTCATGCACATCGATTCTCACCTGCAAATCGGTCATTTCCATACCAATTTTTGTGAAGACTTCCTCCTGATTGAATCTCCTGATCCATCTCTGACGCTCGCAGCGATCATGGATGGCTGTAGCATGGGCAAAGACAGCCAGTTTGCCGCTGCTTTGTTTGCCAAAATGCTCCGCAAGATCATCACCGTACTGCCTTACGAAGCCATGCACGACCCGTCGATTCCGACTCTGGACGTCTGGTCGCTGCCTGCTTTGGGGGAAGAGATTCTGCGTCGGCTCTGGCAGGATCTCCGCAGCCTGAAAGATCGCCTGTTTTTGGACCAGCTTGAACTCCTATGCACCCTCCATTTCGCCCTGGTTCGACCGGCAAATCGTGAAGTCTGGCATGTTTTGGTGGGAGATGGGATGTATGAAATAGATGGAGAGTTGGTGGAAGTAGATCAGGGCAATCGACCTGATTACCTGGCGTATCATCTGTCAAAAGGCTTTGATTCGTGGTTTGCGAATCAAGAACTCGCTCATTTTTCTCTTCAATCCAGCTTTGGCATGGCTTCGGATGGGATTGTGGCTTTTGAAAAAATGAAGCCGGGGCAATCCTTTGCCACAGAAGAGGTTCCCGGCTTTTTGTTCCAGGCCAATGCCGATTCATCACCCAAATACAATTTCCGAAAAAAACTCAGACAGTTAGAAGAAGAAGGGGGATTGGTGCCAACCGATGATCTCAGCTTGATTCAGTTTGCGTGGTAAAAGCATTCCTTGCATTTTGAGGTCAAAAGCAAAGGATGAAACCACCGATTTGTGCGGTTTGCCGAAAAGACTTTCGCGCTTCACCAGGCGAAGGCGGATTGGTCCGTTTTCGTTTGACAGAAGCGGAAAAAGCCCGGAATGATCACATGCGGGCAAACCGAATCATGGGCCATCCATCGGGTACCGCCTGGTTTTGCGGAGCGCATTATCAACAGGCAAAATCCCTCAAACACCTGATCCTGGCGGAAGCCCTGGCGAATATGACATGAAACATCCTTTCCACCAGTACATTCAGCAATACACTGATATTTCTTCGGAAGAATGGCAGGCCATTGCCGCTTGTTTGGAACGGACAATCTATCCCAAAGACAGCATCTTACTCGAAAGCGGCGCCATTTGTCGGAAAGTCTATTTCCTGGAAAGTGGTTTGTTGCGCTATTTTGTGTGGCGGGATGGAGAGGAGAAAACCAAATACTTTACCCAGCCGCCTTATTGCTTTACCGCTCAGCGCAGCCTGAACCAGGAAATTCCTTCTCCGGACAGCATTCAGGCTTTGGAAGATTCGGTGGTATGGGAAATGAGCCGCAAGGATGCATTTGAGTTGTTTCGTTATCCCGGTTGGAGTGAGTTTGTTCGCTTGTTGGTGCAGGAAGTACAATTTTTCACTGAACAAATACTGGAAGCCCTGCAAACCGAAACGGCGGAGAGTCGCTACATCCGCATGATCGAAGAAGCCAACCCCCTTTTGCAAAAAGTGCCCCTCAAATACATCGCTTCCTATCTGGGCATTGCGCCCCAATCCCTTAGTCGTATCCGCAAACGCTATCTTGCGGCGCAAGCTGACGACAGAAGTTAACATGGGTTCAGTAGAAACGGCCTGAGACACGAGATCTTTGTCAAAAAGCAATGAACCGCGTCATTTTATTCAGCCTTTTACTGATGATCAGCATGAATCTTCACGCCCAAAAAGAGCAGGCCTCTAACCGCCACTTCTGGCATACCGATACCACTTCTGCTCCCGCAGAAAGCATTTGGGCCATCTGGACGGATGTTCCCAATTGGAAAGCCTGGGACAGTGGGCTCAAAGATGCGTCTTTAATGGGAGCCTTTGTGCTACATGCCAAAGGTGAAATCCTTTCTCTGGAAGGCCGAAAATCAAGCTTTGAGATTGTCGAATACGAAGCTGGTAAGACCTACACCATGAAAACCCGCCTGCCATTGGGGCGTTTGTATGTCAAGCGCTTTCTGACGGAAGAGAACGGAACCACCCAATTCACACACGAAGTGTGGTTTGCCGGTCTCAGTCGGGGGCTGTTCGCCAGCGCATTCGGCAAGAAATTCCGCGCCATGTTGCCGGACGTATTAGATAATATCAAAACCATCGCAGAGCAATGATCGCCATCAAACTGATGTACTTCGCCAATATTTTGGTTGCTGGCTGGATCAGCATTTCCAGTCTGTTTTTCCCCAAAGTGGCACAGCAAAGCGTCTTCTCTGGTGCTTTTGCCTATTCGGAAGCGATTCGTTTGGTGGGCGCACTCTGGGGGGCAATTTTCATCCTTTCAGTATTGGGCCTCTTCTTCCCCCGACAGATGAGCCTGGTTTTGTTGTTCCAACTGATCTATAAATCTTCCTGGCTGATGTTTGCGGCCCTGCCTGCCATGCTGCAATCCGAGCCTTATCCCGAAGGCATGGCCGTTTTCTTCCTGATTTGGGTCATTTTGTTGCCTTTTGTCATTCCCTGGCAGGAGATATTTGGCTGAGCAGAGATCGCTTCATACATTTCCCTTCATGCAATGGCAAAAATGGTCGTTTGTCCTCTTGGTTTTTGTGGCTTGTCAGACTGAAAAAGCTGACCAAAACCTACAGCGGTGTGATTTTCAATCCGTAGCTGACAGTCTACGTCCGGTCAAAGGTGCCCTGGTCAGTACGCGCTTCAGCTCTTATGAAGCCCTGCAAGCCAGCATTGATTTATCGCATGAAAATGGCGCCCAGCTTCGGCATTGTAGCCAGGGCAAGGTGGTGAACAGCATCCTGCGCGACGGCATCAGCCAGCGGGATTTTGAGGCGGCACGCGACAGTGGACTCTGGGAAAAACTTTCCCTTTTGCTCCGCTCACCGGTATCGGTGTCCAATCGGCGGCCGCTGCAAATCATTGCCAACCTGTCCCGGCGGCGGCCGGATCTGTACGGAGAAAGCGATCCTGCGTTTTATGACTTATCCGCCGCCATGATGCGGCATCTGCGGGTGCAGGATAGCAGCGATCTATTGATCAAGGATTTGACCTCGCCAAAAGGCTATTTTAATACCATTAACCACTTCACTTCTCAGGTCTTCATGACTGCCCTTTTTTCGGAAGAAGTGGCAGATTTGGTGGCTGATGCACACGAACGAAAAAACATTCCTGAACTGATCCACGGAAATTTTTCCCCGGCACAAATTGCTGACCTCGATCAGGGGCCAGTCGACAATTATGTAGACATGGTCAACAATGAATGGGGACAGGAATTTGGTAAAAAACTCAAAGGAAAATACCGGATTTTTCCCAACAAAAAGTGGACTCCGGAATTACTGGCCGCTTTTCTCAATGACATCCAAAGCCATTATACCTGGACATTTCAGCTTGACTTTACGCCGTTCCGGCCCACTGATGAAGTGGTTTGGAAGTTTTCCAAAAAGATGAATGGGATGTTGAGTGATGATCGAATATCCAATCTGTAAGGTGCAGGTTTTTAGGTGTTTATACGCTTTATCTCAAAGTAACAGCTTTCGCAGACTCCTTTTATCCCCGCATGTTTTTCTGCTTCTTCGTTCCATCCATCATGGGCGATTCTTATTCGTTCGCATGCATCGCACCAGGCCTGAAAATCATCATCTTCCGCCAATGCCATATCCGGCCAGGTGTCAAAGGCTTCATGAAACCCCTGCGGTTTTTCTGTGTCCAAATGCTGGCAGATAAAAGCAGGTCTTTGCAAACCGTGTTGATTACATAGGATCAATTGTACTTTCTCGTCCTCTCTCCGCCGGGCTTCAGTTTCACTTAGCACATCGGTAAAAATGAGAAACATATAGAGGCCTTCTGTCGGAATCCGGTATACGCCGATCGGTTTTAATAGGTAATGTGCAATGGCAAGCATTTCCCAGGCGTCTGCTTCTTCGGCTTTCCAGAACTTTTCGGTCAGTTTCGGAAACGTATTTTGTTCACCATATTCTTTCAGGGCCTCAGATGCTTTCCTTACATGAGGATAGGTGTGATCATTTGCCCAGGACCACAACCAGGTCTCTGCTTCTGGCGAAAACGAACCAATACACTGAAAGGCGAAGTATCTGTTCCCGGAATCTCGAGAAAACGAGAAAACGCCGGATGGCTGATCATAATGCCAGGAATCGTATTCATTGATTTGGTATGTTTCCAAAAACTGCTCCTGTGCAAACGTAAGGTGTTGGTATGCCTCTGTCAAAAATGATTCGAATGGATGCTTCATGGTTGGCCTGATTCACTTCTCGTTGTATCTACAGAGATTCGGATTAAACTTTTCTTGGTCTTTACCCGCTCATTTGCGACGACTTTGTATTGCTGGCGCAATGTCTCTGCGCCGTTGACGCGCCTCTGGATCAGTTTGTCAGGCCAATCCCATTCATTGACAACCGCCCGGTCCAACTTGGCCCCAATCAGGTCCGCATCCTCGAGATTGGCCCGGTCAATGTAGGCATCGGTTAAATCTGCCTGGCGGAGATTGCTCTGATGAAGGTCTGCGCCCAGCAGATAAGCAGCCTGGAAATTGGCTTGCGATACATTGGCGGTGCTGAGGTCTGACCATTTGAGGTCGGCACCGATGGCCTGAGAATGGCGCCATTTGCTACTGGCGGCCTGAATACCACTGAGATCCGCGCTGTCCAATACAGCGCCGTCAAGCTCTGCCCAGGCGAGATTTGCCCGTTGCATGCGGGCTTTGCGGAAGCTGGTCCGCAATAATTTGGTGCCCCAGAGATTGGCATCCCGGAGGTCTGCTCCATCGAGTCGCGTCCCGATGAGACTGGCATCGGTGAAGTCCGCTGCTTGCAGCGATGCGCCCCGTAGATCCAAACCACTTAGGTTCATTCCCCGCAAATCGGCCTGCGTAAAGTCGAATTCCTGTTTAATCCTGAGAAAGGCATTGCTGTCAATCCGCATATTGGCCAGGTTGATCAGCAGTTGTGCTCTTTCAGGACTAAAAGAGCGCGTTGACAAAGTGTCCCCCTGCCATAGGCGATAGGGTTTAAGGGCAATGCTGAGGTTCCACAGACGATTCCGAATCTTCCCTCCGGGGATACGTTTGGGATTTTTATCCAGGTCGTCTTGTAACTCAGCCAAAAGTTGGTTCATCAGCGGCAGCAACTCACTGATATGGACAGAAGATGACGTTTCCGCCTTGATAAAACTCCGCTGATACTGCTTGCGTAGCGCCATGGCTTCTGCCTGGCTGTATCGAAGCAATACCCAGGCCACCAGCCAAAGGCTGCTGACGACCAGGACAGAAATCAGCAGTGAGCGATTGGGGAAAGACGTTTTTTTACCCTTCCACAAACGAAAAACTGCCAGACCAAAACTTCCTGCTGCGATGCAACTCAATGCGCCAACCCAAAAAGCTTCCGCATTGCTGATGTCAGGAAGCCGCAGGTATCCCAGCGCATAGCCAATACAGATACCAGCGAGCAGTCCAAGCCATAGTGCCCCTTTCAGCTTCATAGCCTAAAGGTAGAGTTTTTACCGAAGCGGGTAAAACAGCGCATCAATGGGACTGAATCTCAATTCGCCAACATGGGGGGGAAGCCCATTTGAACGTTCAGGTGATTGGCAAAAAGTTGTTCAAGCTGTCTGAAAATCTCTTTGGCGGTTTCTTCACGAATGAGAATCGTTGATTCAAAAGCGACCTCCCGCTGTTTGCGTTCAGGACTCTGTACATCGATTTGGATGCGGCACCAGGCTCCTTTGGGGTCAGGTCGTACCACATCATATCCATACCAAATCGTTTTCTCTAAATGCTTTTGCTGATTCGTGGTGATGAATCCGTAATTGTAGGCGACCTGAATGGCCTCGGCATTGATGGTGATGAATTCTTCTCCGAAGATGTTCCACAGGCAATAGCGACCAATGGTAAAGCTCCAGATGGTGAGGGCCAGGATACTCCCCAGTACCAAAGCCGGAGACACATGTTCCTGGCTACTCAATATGCCGATGAGAGCCAACAGAAAAGCGACGTTAAACATCCCCAACAGGATTTTGAGCCATAAAGCAGTGCCGACTTTTGATAAAATGTACAAATTGACCTGGTCATCCCAGAAGATAGAGTGGTTGCGCATAGGATGAATGAACGAAAAAGCGTGTACAATCACAATTATGTTCACGGATCAGGCTGTTTTAGACCGAATTACTTTTTTATTTTTTTCTCCTGGGCCTTACCTCTCAAATTTGGTCAAGGAATTGGTCAAATGAATATCTGCCGGATTTTTATCCAAAATATGCATCAGTTTAGGTGGTAAATATTTCACCTTCCCGGTATAAGTCTGTGGCACGGCATTTGAACCCTTGCCTGAGTTTCATTATCATGTAGTATGAGCTGGAATAAATTGGTTGGTCCTCTGGCCACAGCGGACGAGGATGACAGGCTAAAAGATCTCCTGTCCTACCAAATTCTCGATACGCTTCCAGAAGAGGATTATGACAACTTAACTGCTCTGGCAGCAGAAATTTGTGGGACACCTGTCTCGCTGGTGACCATGGTTGATCAAAAGCGCCAGTGGTTCAAATCCCATCATGGCATTGATGTGGAAGAGACGCCACGGGAATTTTCCTTTTGCGCTCACAGCATTCTCCAACCTGATCAGGTGATGATTGTGGAGGATACCCGTAAAGATGATCGTTTTCGGGAAAACCCATTGGTGACGCACGAGCCCAATGTGGTTTTTTATGCAGGGGTTCCGGTGAGAAGTACACAGGGTTTTCCTTTGGGGACACTGTGTGTGGTTGACTTTGAACCGCAAAGGCTCAGCGACAGTCAGGTCAATGCCCTGCGGATTCTCTCCTTACAGGTTGCCAATCTTCTGAAGTTGCGGAAAGCAAATTTACAGCTTCGTCAGGCCAATCTCTCACTTGAAGCCAGGAGTAAGGAGATCGAGCAATTCAACTATATCACCTCTCATGATTTGCAGGAGCCTTTGCGGACCATTTCCAACTATTCGAGTTATCTGACCCGGAGTTATACCCACAAATTAGACGACCGGGGCCTGAAAAGCCTGGAGTTTATTTCTGGTGCGGCCAAGCGGATGAGTGTACTGATTCGGGGCATTCTGGATTACTCCCGGATTGGACAGCAAAAAGAATGGACGCAAGTCGATTGTCAGGACGTACTGACCAATGTCGTCGCAGATTTGGCGCTTCGCATAGAGGAAACCCAGGCAAGAGTTGACATTGGAGACATGCCACGCATCAAGGCCCACGAGCCGGAAATCAGGGCTTTGTTTCAAAATCTGATCAGCAATGCTATCAAGTTTGTTCCAACTGAACGCAGCCCTCGCATTCATGTCTCCGCCCAACAAAAAGAGCAAAACTGGATTTTCGCCATTGCTGACAATGGTATTGGGATTGAGGAGGCGTACCGGGAACGGATTTTTACCATTTTTCAGCGCTTGCATACCCAAAGAGAATATGAAGGCACCGGTATTGGTCTGTCTCATTGCCGCAAAATTGTCAAGGCCCATCAAGGAGACATCTGGTTTGAGTCAGAGCCTAATGAGGGAACAACTTTTTATTTCTCTATTCCGACCGCTTTATGATGCAAAATCTGGGGTGTGTATTGCTCATTGATGACAATGAGGCCGACAATTTTTTCCACCAGTTGGTGATCGAAGGGACTGGCTTTCATGGCAAACTTGTCGTGCATGAACATGCAACCGAAGCGCTGTCATATTTGCAGAATCTTCAGCAAACTGAATACGTCCGGCCGGACATCATTTTTCTTGATATCAATATGCCAGGGATGAACGGATGGGATTTTCTACACGCCTATGAGCAATTGCCTGCTGAACAAAAAGGCCGCATCGTAGTAGTGCTGCTTTCTACCACCCTGACGCAGGCAGACCGGGAAAAGGTCGCGCACTTGCCGAGCATTGATGCCTTTTGTCAGAAACCACTCCAGGAAGCTGACTTGAAAGAGCTTGTTGAAAAGTATTGTTGACGTCAGTTTTGGTGAAGATTCTTGTAAAGATCCGTCTGACGGTATAAAAAGTGTGTTGGCTTGGTCAAAAAGCGGGGGCGGCGTTGGGGGTCCCGTTTCGGAGACCGGGATGCAGGGCTTGGCAGCATTTTTTGACCTTGATTTTTGCATACTTTTCATCTAGGGAAAAGTGTGAATGAAGGGTAAATGACTGATATATAGATAATTATAATTAGCTTCTGAGTAAAGCTTACGTTACTGTTAGTCGATTTTTTACCTAAAAAGCCTCATCGGATATTCTCACATCATCGACCAATAATACACAGCCGCTTTGCGAAGCAGAAGCGCCAATCTCCACGATGTTTTGGATGGAATTGCTGGTCGGAAGGTTGATGCCCGACAAAGAAAGAATGGGTTCCTCATCCTGCCAGATTTCGATCATACCATCCGCTTCATTGCTGTACAGCAGATGGATTTTGAGGGTGAACCATTGATCACGTGGCACGAGCAGGCTGCTTTGGTTGTTGTGGTTGATCTTTGCTCCAAACTTGTTTTCCATCGCAATCTGATCCTGACGGATCACAATGCGGGGGCCTGGATGCTGCGCGAAGTGCCCATTTTCAAAATCCACCATGGTAAATGGTTCGCCTTCCACAATTCGGTAGCGTGCCGCAAACCACATCTCATCCCCTTTTCCAAAGAATAAGACGCTGCTGCTCAGGGAAGCTTTGGACGTAACGATCTCCTCATCAACCGCAACGGCCGTGCAGCGCAACACCTGATTGTTTGGATCATCAGGGTCCTGAACCAGGTCCAGTCGATTGTCCCGGAAATCACAGTTGCCATCCAGGATACATTTTTGCAATGCTACATAGTCTGCCACGGTGGGAACGCTCGGACTTTGCAGGGTGAAATTGGTCCAGACCTGCGTGGTATCGCTGATATCCCTGATCAAAAGATCTTGTAAGCTGCTTTTCTCTTCAA
>JBCBZF010001215.1:0-1967 GCA_039815525.1 Bacteroidota bacterium
ACCCACTTGGTAATTGGGCTCATCAGTTTCACTTTCTAAGACCAGTTTGCCTTCGCTGACATACAATTGAATGCCCTGATCAGCCAGTTCGGCATCTACACTGACCGGCATCTGGCTGTCTTCGTAGACTTTGGTCAAGCCAGCGGTTCCCCCGGCGAGATTCCCACCTATTGCGAGACGGTTGCCACTTTGGTTGAAAGAAAGGCTGTTGCCGAGATTGTCGAAGGAAGCACTGCCAAGTATTGCTGGCGTCATTTCGGTCCATTCGCCATTGGTCCATTCGTAGATATTCACCCGACCGGAACTAATGGCTACATCATCGGCTGATTCAGTACCAACGGCAATGCGCGTCCCATCCCCGGAAATGCTGACAATTTCCCCAAAGGCTTCACTGTTTGAACTCCCCTGTATTTCGCTGCCCATCTGGGTCCAGACATTGTTGGCGAATTCATAGACAAGGACCGTCCCAATGCCATTGCCATGATTGTCCCCGGAGGCGGAGGTAACCAAACGATTGCCATCATCACTCAGGTCAACCGAAAGACCAAGGAAGCCATTCGATGCCTGCCCTTCAATGTCCATCCCCCGCTGGACCCACATATTGTTCTGCCATTCAAACACCCGCACCTGGCCTCCACCATTGCTGGCACCGGGATTGTTGAAATCGCCCGAAGCAACGACATTGCCATCTCGGCTGATGGATACGCTTTTCCCAAATTGATCATTGTCAGAGGCACCATCAATGTCTGCCCCAAGTGGTACCCAATCATTGTTTTGCCATTCAAACACCCGAATACGTCCTGCATCATTGCTGTTTTTGGGTGCCCCGACTGCCAGGCGATCACCTGAACCACTTAGCGCCACGCTGGTTCCAAACTGATCGCCACTGGTTTCACCCAGTATGGGACTACCCATCAGAACCCATTGTCCATTGTCCAGTTCATACACCCGGGCCTGGCCAGCATGCTGGGTATCTGATCCGGCTATCCCACCAATTGCAATGCGATTGCCTGCGGCATTGATACTGACCGAGTGCCCAAACTGATTGGCGATTTCGGTCCCCTCAATGTCATTGCCAATTTGCGTCCAGGTTCCGCCACTTTCCTGATAGACCCGTACCTGCCCAAAATCTGCGTCAAACAGGGGGGCGCCGACCACCATACGCTGGCCGCCATCATCGATGGCAACTGAGAAACCAAAATTATCATTGGGGCCGTTGCCATCGATGGTTTGACCAATTTGGGTGAATTGTGCATAAAGACTGGAAAGTAGCAACGTCATGCTCAGCAAACAGGATAGGATCTTTTTCATAAGAATAAAGGCTTTCCTCGATATGGCTGAAAGACAAAAATGGTTAACAAGCCAAAGATGGTGGAAGGCTTTTCTCCATTCGAAAGTTCATGATCTCAACCCCCTCAAGTTGAAATACATTGGGATGCAGAACCTCAAAGCCCATTTTCTCAAAAAATGGCCGCGCAGTAATGGATACATCAGCCCGTAGCATGCTTTGCCCCTGCCGGATGGCTTCTGTTGCGAGTGCTTCAAAAAGGGAATGAGCAATTCCCTGTCGAACAAAATGATGCCCGACGTACAGCAGATCGAGATAGCCAGCTTCGGAAAGAGAGCCAAATCCCAGCAATGTCTCTTCTCTCTCAGCGAGGAGAAAATGGTCTTTCTGAATTCGTTCCTGCCAGACGGCTTCTTTTTGGGCGCCCGCTACCCATACGCGGATTTGTTCCGCATCATAATCTGCTACGCACAATTTCTGAATGCTTTCACAAAAAAGGTGCAGGATTGCGTCCAAATCAGAGAGTTGGGCAGACCTAAGGCTTATCATCACCGATTGAAATCAGATATCCGCTCCTGTACAACAGACAGATTAAATCACAATGCCAATGCCCAGACCCAGTCCGGTGGTGCCGATTTTGAGTTTAAAAACCGGACCTGGCCGGCGGGACATATAGCGA